>MHBG01000074.1:469-13268 GCA_001804785.1 Lentisphaerae bacterium GWF2_45_14 | reverse complement strand
GTGATACATCGCCATCCTCCATTTTTACAGAATGGCATAATATAATTGTTATATATTTGAATGCAAATTGGTATTAGGAGTCTTTTACACTTATTCAATCTCTCCAACTTTCGGGGCCAGGCGCATAATTCAACTTTTCCAGATGAAAAGTAAATTTCATCACTTTTATTCTTATAGGTTAATTCTTTTTTGCTTCTTTGAGTTTTTCGTATTCGGGCATTTTCTTGTAGAAGTTGTCGAGTGGATAACAGCCCGAGATTATGCCTTTGCGCGGTGCTGTGGTGCAGTCGCTGAAAGTGCGGCAGATTCTATTTTTCTGTAAGGGGCGTCCTTCTATAATGTCGGAGACAATGTCCGGGTATGGGAGCACCATGCGTCCGATTGAGGCAAAGTCGGTCATGTTTTGCCTGACGAGTGCTTGAGTCACATTTCCCAGCCACTCCTGAAGATATGTATAGGCCGCGCCTATGAATATCATAGAGGGCTTCTTTTTCTTCAGTTCCGCGAGAGCGCTTATCTGTCTTGCGACACCGGCAAGCGGGTCTTCCGGCGGAAGGTAGCCGTCAGAGGGCGGGAACATTGCGGGGCGCTGGATATGCGGATTGTAGTAGGGGCTTCCGGCGGAGGTACAGATGAGTTTAACGCCGAGCTTTTCGAGCACATCGAGAAGCATGACTGTTTCGGTCATGTCTATTCCTAGTCCGCTGCCATCGCCGCCGAATGCGTAAGGGTAAATTTTGCCGTCGAAGCTTTCGGGGATTCCTACGTTGTCAGTACCCTTTTTAAACGGGACAAAATCGAACATGCTTATTCTCACTCCGATTTCGAGACGCGGCGACTGGCTTTTTATTCCTTCGATTATTTCACGCAGGAAGCGTGTTCTATTTTCAAAAGATCCTCCGTAGATTCCGGGCCTTTCAACTGCGCTGAGGAGTTCGTGTCCGAGGTAGCCGTGGCAGTGTTTGACGTCGACGAAATCAAAACCTGCCTTTTCTGCGAGTACGGCGGCCTTGATAAAGTCGTCTCGTATCTTTGAAATCTGCGAATCGGACAGTACCGGATAATCGCTGGAAAGGCCGAGCCGTCTGTCAAGGATTGGGTGACGGTAGGCTATTACGGGTTCGTGTTTACTGTTGTCGTGAGGTTTGGAGAAGCGTCCCGAGTGGGTTAGCTGCAAGCCGACATAAAGGTCATCACTTGTTTCGAATCGTTCTTTGTGGCTGGAGCAGAGCATCTCGCGCATTTCGGCTATTTCTGAAAGGGTAGCCTCTGAAATTCTGAGCTGTCCTGGATTGCTCATACCGTCATCGCGGGTGGCGGCGGCTTCGGCGCCCCAAATGAGTTTTGCCCCGCTTATGCCGAAGTTTTTCCAGCGTCTGCGGGTGAAGTCTGACGGGTGTCCGCCCGGGCAGTCCCAGCCTTCCATGGGCAGGACGCAGAAGCGGTTGCCGATAGTTTTTCCATTTATGGTGACTGTCTGTCTGAGCGGCGCGTTATCTCCTGTTTCGATTTTTTCATCTATTGGAATATTTAAATTTATTGATGAAGCGTAGTTGCTGAACTCGGATGCGGACTTGATTGAAGCCATTTTGCGATATTCGATGCTCATTTCAAAACCTCTTGTTTTTCTTTATATGAAGTATGATTAATTTGGTATCTTCGAGAGCCTGGTACTGGTGATCCTGGAGCGCGTCGAACTGGATTGCGTCGCCGGACGAGAGCTTGTGTTTTTCCCTAGGGAGCGAGAAGAGCAGTTTTCCTTCAAGAACCCAGCAGAGTTCGAAATCTTCTTTGTGAGCTTCCGGACGCGAAACTAAAGCCCCTGCCGGAGCGCTGGCGTAGAGGCATTTAACGTTTTCGTATTGAACTTCCCTGAACTTGAAGCCTCCCGACTTGTGGGATGTTTCGGAGGTTTTCTGGGCGGCGCGTGATTCCGCCAGCGAAAGAAGCTCCGAAGTCTGAAGGCTGAAGGCCCGCGCGAGGCGGCAGATGGTTTCAAGCGCCGCCGCCTGTTGTCCGTTTCTCTCCAGCTTTGATATTACCGCGGAGGACACTCCCGATCTCTCCGAAACATCGGCAATATTAAGGCCTTCTTTTTTTCTGAGTTCTCTTAGTATAGTAAAATCAAAAACCTTATCCAATTTAGTTTTTCCCTTGAAAAAGTTTCTCTTATAATATATAATCATATAAAATATATTGTCAACGAAAAAAATAAACTTTTTAAAAAGAGGTTGGAATATGAGAAACGCGGCACTGGTCACCGGTGGAGCGAGGGGAATAGGTCTGGGCATATCCGAGGCGCTCGCCAAAGGAGGCTTTGACCTTGCGATATGCGGGACTAAGGATGAGCGTGATGTTGCCGAGTCCGTTGATAAGTTGAGAGCTTTTGGGAAAGAGGTTCTTTATATAAAGTCCGACATATCCGAGACGGATGGTCGTGAGAAAATTATTTCTGAGATAAAATCGCGCTTTGGGAAACTCAATCTGCTCGTAAATAATGCCGGGGTCGCGCCTTCAAAGCGAGTCGATATCCTTGATGCCGATGAGGAGAGTTTTGACAGGCTGATTAATATAAATCTTAAAGGCCCTTATTTCCTGACCCGGCTTGCCGCCGCGTGGATGGTGGAGCAGAAGGGAGCAGAACCCTCATTTCAGGGCATGATTATAAATATCAGCTCGGTATCGTCGGACGCAGCCTCGGTGAATCGCGGTGATTACTGTATATCCAAAGCGGGAATCAGCATGGCGACAAAGCTATGGGCCGTGCGCATGTCTGAATTCGATATACCCGTCTACGAAATAAGACCTGGTATAATAATGACCGAAATGACCTCAGGCGTAAAAGAGAAATATGATAATCTTATCGCGAACGGTATCACGCTTCAGAAGCGCTGGGGCTTTCCCGAGGATATCGGAAGGGCGGTAGCCATGCTCGCCAGGGGCGATATGGCATATTCCACCGGAAGCGTATTCAATATCGACGGCGGGCTTACAGTAAGCAGGTTCTGAAAGGGCAGGGGCTTATGAAAAACGAAATAATCGAAGATTGCGGATTCAGCGTAAATGTTCATCGCCTTCATACGCTTGTTATCGGCAGCGGAGCGGCGGGGCTAAATACAGCAATACAGCTCAAGCGGAACGGAATAGAAGATATCGCAATCATTACCGAGGGATTGAACTGCGGGACGTCTATCAATACAGGGAGCGATAAACAGACTTATTACAAATTGAGCCTTTGCGGACGCGAAGAGGATTCCCCGCGTAAGCTTGCCGAGTCGCTCTTTTCTTCCGGCGGAATGAATGGAGACACCGCACTTGCCGAGGCTGCTGTCTCCGCCAGGGCCTTTTTAAATCTTGTGAATCTCGGCGTGAAGTTTCCGCAAGACAGCTTCGGCCAGTTCCCCGGATATAAGACCGACCATGACCCGCGCCAGCGCGCGACTTCGACGGGACCCTATACTTCGCGGGATATGTGTTTGGCTCTAATCAAAGAAATAAAGCTTTTAAATATAACGGTACACGAAAAACGCGTGGCTGTTTCTCTCCTTGTGAGGGAAAAGACGGTTTATGGCGCAATAGTTTTCAATATTGAGGGTGAGGGGGCTTTCGAGATATACCTTGCTTCGAATGTAATCCTTGCGACAGGCGGCCCCGGCGGGCTTTACAGTGACAGTGTCTATCCGGAAATTCATACGGGCGCGATAGGCCTTGCCCTGCTTGAAGGGGCTGCGGCGCACAATCTTCAGGAATCCCAGTTCGGACTTGCATCAATCAAATTCAGGTGGAATGTATCGGGAACTTACATGCAGGTACTTCCACGTTTCATAAGTACTGAAGCGGACGGGGTCAGCGGTCCGCGGGAGTTTCTTGCCGACTATATAAAGGACGCCGGGCATTTGAATACTCTCATTTTTCTCAAGGGCTACCAATGGCCCTTTGACGCGCAGAAGGTGGAGAGCGGTTCCTCCATCATTGATATTCTGGTGTACATAGAGACAAAGATTAAGAAACGCCGAGTCTTCCTTGATTACAGAAGAGACTCAGTGGCTCTCGATTTTTCATTGCTCGGAGACGAGGCCCGTTCTTATCTCGAAAAATCCGATGCACTTGTTCCTTGTCCACTCGAACGGTTAAGAAAAATGAATCCGCAGGCAATAGACCTTTATCTGGAGCACGGAATCAATCTGGAAAAAGAACCGCTCGAGATAGCCGTATGCGCACAGCATAACAACGGCGGACTGGCCGTAAACGGATGGTGGGAATCGACAAATATAAAGCATCTTTTCGCGGCAGGCGAAACCGCAGGCACTCACGGAGTTTGCCGTCCGGGCGGTTCTGCGCTCAACTCAGGACAAGTCGCAGGCTTCCGGATTGCCGAATTTATTGCCGCGAGATACCATGAGTCCGTAGAATGCGGGCCGCCGCGTGAGGCGCTTGAGAAGCTGCGCATATTCAGCGGATATTTGAATAAATCAGGACGCGACTGGAAAAAAGTGCGTTCGGAATTTCAGGAAAGAATGTCGGAGAATGCCGCGCATTTAAGGAGAAAAGAAAATCTGGAGTCCGCAGCGAGCGAAGCGTTTACTCAGTATAAAAAAGTTGTTGCGGAAGGCCAGTCATTTGCCAATGCTGCAGAAGCCGCTGAGGCGCTTAGAAATATTCAGCTATGTTTCGCGCACTATGTATATCTTGAAGGTATCAGGCACTCATTGTTAAGCGGAACCGGGAGTAGGGGCTCCGCGCTTGTTCTCGATGAAAAGGGTACACAAATTCATGAATCGCTTGGGGCCGAATGGCGCTTTGTTCCTGAAAATCCTGAGCTCAGGGAAATGCTTCTTGAAACGGAATTTGAGGAGACTTCCGGCGATATTCTTAACCGCTGGATAAAAAGGAGGGAGATACCGGACGAAGATCTATGGTTTGAAAAAGCTTGGTCAGCCTTCCTGAAAAAAGATATATACGGTATAACTTGAAAAAGCAATGCGGCACGAATATTTTGTATATTCATAATATAATAGGAGAGGAGAGGAAAGATTATGAAATATACAGTCATCCTGTGGGGGCTATTGGTCGTAATGTTCGTCTTAACAGGTTGTGAAAGCGCATACGATGTAATGGATTCTGATCCTGCGCCAGTTACAAGTTTTTTGCCCAATCATCAGCTGCTCAGAGCGCAGAAAGCGTCATTCCCCTTCCACCGTTTTTGGTATGACAGGAATGTCGACTGGAACCGCTTCACCAAGGTCAAGGTAGAACCAGTGGACATTTCCTATATGCTTGCCAATACGTGGTGGCAGCAGATCAATCCCGGCAAGATAGGCAGTATGAGAAATGACGCCGTACAGATTGCGTCTTTCATGCAGAACGCCTTCGTCAACGCCGTGCAGCAGGACCCGCTTTGCAATCTTCGCATTACCGATACGGTCGATAGCCACACAATCGTAGTTCGCCTCGCTCTTGTCCAGCTCGTCCCTACCAAGGCATATCTTGATGCCGCAGGAACAGTAGCAGGGCTCCTTATCCCCGGCGCAAGCCTCGTCAATATATTGAATCACGGTTCCGTTGCCATGGAGGGAATGCTCATAGACGGCGGCGACAATCACATCGTGGCAATGTTCACCGACAGAGGAACGGACGAAAGCGCAATCATTGATATCGAAGGGCTTACCTGGTACGGGCACGCCAAGGATATCATAAAGAATTGGGCGGGAGAATTCGCTGAACTTTCAGAAACCCATGACCCGGCTAAGCTTAAGAGACCTTTTCCTTTTACATTAATATCCATATAATCAGGGAGTAAATAAGTATCATGACTAGAATAACCCCGGCCCTATTGTTGACTTTTTTCCTCGCGGCTTCAATCAATGCGCAGGATAAACTCAGAATGTTGCTTCCCCCCCAAATATACGCCGTGACCGGACAGGAGGTAAATGTATATTTCGACAATGTCATACTGACTTCCAATTGCAGGAATTTTATTTTCGATGTAAACTGCCCGAAGGGACGTCAGGATTCTATACGGTGGCGCATGGTGCCTAAGGATTCCGATGTCGGTAGAATCCCCTTTGAATTGAATATTCTGGATTCTGAAAATAAAAAAATCTCGCAGGCAAAATCCGAAATAATCATCGTCTCCCGAAATGCCGGCGCGGGGAAAGAATTCTCTATCCTTATAGTCGGGGACAGTCTTACCGATGCGTCCGTATATCCCAATGAACTCAAAAAACTCCTTCAGGAAAGTGGAAACCCCAATGTGAAGTTCATCGGAAGCCACGCAGGACACGGGCAGACAATTGACGAAACACATGTTCCGCACGAAGGGCGCGGCGGCTGGACATGGAATAGTTTTTGTAAAATGTATGATACGTCTAAAAACGACTACAGGTCAAAGAGCCCATTCCTTTTCCTCGATGAAAAAGGCAAGCCTGTCCTTGATTTTAAAAAATACTTGGACCAATATAACGGTGGCAATGCACCCGATTTTATTACAGTTTTTCTCGGGACAAATGACGTTTTTAGCTGTAATGACGCTTCAATCGATAAAAAGATTGATGATATATTCGGTTATGCCGATATTCTGATAAGCGAATTCAGAAAAGCGGCCCCGCAGTGCCGGATAGGGCTTATCACGGCTCTCCCGCCATCCGCCTCCCAGGACGCTTTCGGCGAAAACTATGCTTGCGGGCAGACCCGCTGGCAGTTCAGGAGAAACCAGCACAGGTTACTCGAAAGACTCTATCAGAAGTTCGCGAACTCCAAGGACAATATTTCCATAATTCCGGCATATCTTAACATAGATTGCGAGAATAATTACCCGGTAAAGGGCGGTACAGCAAACGAGAGAAGCAAACGTGCCATATCAAGGGCCAGCAATGGCGTACATCCTTCGGTTGAAGGGTATTTTCAGATAGCCGATTCACTCTTTTCATGGCTTAAATATAAATTGTCGGAGAAGAACTAATCTTGTTGTGTAAAGTTGTAATATTCGAACAGGCAGGACATTGCGGCAAGAGCCGGTATCCTTTTCCGCCCGAAAATTGCCGCGGATAAAAGTAGATGGCTGAAATGAACTTGAAAAATGTTCGCAAGCAGTTAATGTTATTTCTATAAATTGAGAGCTTGGTGGTGAACTTGTATGAGTAATGAGGTTGATACTTCAACAACTAAAATCATGGATAAAAAAGGCCAGGTACAGACAAAAATACTGGTCGTTGACGATGATAATACGATAAGGGATATGCTTAAAGATATTCTTGAGCGCGAAAAATACCTTGTCGATGTGTCCGAAAGCAGCGGCGATGCCCTCGAAAAACTGATAGACTATAAATACAACCTCCTCCTTCTCGATGCTAATCTGCCCGGCATATCAGGCTTCGAACTTCTGAAATATTGCAAAAAACATCACCCGCTTATGGAAATAATAATGATAACCGGCAACCCCGAGTTGGATGACGCTATATCGACAGTTAAGGATGGAGCTTTCGACTATATAGCGAAGCCTTTTTCGATAGAAAAGCTCACAAAGAGGATTAAGGAGGCAATAGCTCACCAGAAGGCACAGCTGATACAGAGCCTCTCTTCTAGCGGCGGAAGTATATTCTCGAAAACAGGCGCACCTCAGATACCGCTGCCCGATTACAAAGTACTGAAGACTCTCGGCGCCGGAACAATGGGAATCGTCTTCCTCGTCGAAAAGGCAGGACAGCGATTCGCTCTCAAAATACTCAGAAAGGAAAGCGATGAGTCCAGTCAGTCGCAGAGAGTAAAAAGATTCCTTAGAGAAGCAAGGATTCTCGCCCAGATAGAGCACCCAAACGTCGTTAAAGTTTATGACTCGGACCTTCCGAAAGATACTGATACTCCATACATACTTATGGAATATATAAAAGGCGAGCCGCTTACTGACTATGTCAAAAAGGACCGCCTTTCTCTGGAACAGAAACTCTCTCTTATCGCTCAGGTAGCCTCCGCGCTCTCAATCGTGCATAAATTCGGCGTTCTGCATAGGGACATAAAACCGAGCAATATACTCGTGAACGAGGATCTTACCGCTAAGTTGACCGATTTCGGGATAGCACGCATATCCGATTCGTCTCTCACTCTTACCCATGAGGTACTCGGCTCACCGGCTTATATGCCGCCTGAAGTCTTCAGAGCTAACAAACTAACCGATGGCCGGTCCGATATCTTTTCCCTCGGAATAGTAGCCTATGAGCTTATAACCAAGGTTAAACCTTTCCAGGGAGAGACGGTTACTGAAATGATGAATGCCATCCAGTATGAGAGGCCCATAGAGCCTAAAAAGCTATTGCCGACACTCCATGACGATGTTCAGAAGATACTTGCCAAGATGCTTAGAAAAAATCCGGAACAGCGCTTCCAAGATGCTTCAGAGATAGTCGATGCCATAAATTCTCTTGGAAAGGGTACCCTGAAGCTAGACAAAGGGCGTGGCTTCCTCGGCAATTTTTTCAAGAAGTCTAAAATCTGGTCGTAATCCGGTACCGCTATCTCCGGAGGTCCCTTTTATATCCTGACTGCCGGTCAAGCCTTTATTATTTCGGTACCGATACCTTCATCGGTGAATATTTCCAGCAGAAGTGAATGGGTTATCCTGCCGTCAATCATGTGTACTTTGTTGGAGCCGACTTCCAGCGCGTGCAGACAGCTTTTTATTTTCGGGAGCATTCCGCCATTGATTATCTTGCTGTCGATGAGGCCTTGAACTTCGCTCACTTTTATTGTCGGGATTATGCTGGACTCATCATCCTTATCGCGGAGTATTCCGGGGACATCGCTCAGGAAGACAAGCTTTCTCGCCCTGAGGGCTTCGGCAACTTTGCATGCGGCGATATCGGCGTTGATATTGAATATCTGGCCGTCTTTACCCCTGCCAAGCGGGGTTATCACAGGTACGCTGTCCGACTGAATGGCTTCAAGGATTAGCTGCGGATCGACAGATGTAATGTCGCCAACTGCTCCGAGATCTATCTCTTCACCGGTTCCGGGATCTTTTGAAAGCATCTTTACGGCCTTAATCGTGTCTTTGCCCGATATACTCTGGGCTTTGCCACCGCTTTCGTGGATACATTCCACAAGGTGCTTATTTATAACGTTATGTAGTACATCGTCGACAACCTCGATAGTCTTTTCGCAGGTAACCCGCATTCCGTTGACGAAGCGAGTTTCTATATTGAGTTCCTTCATCCTCGCGGTTATTGCCTTGCCGCCGCCGTGGACTATAACTGGTTTCATCCCGATACATTCCATGAGTACAATATCGCGTGCCGTCATTTTTATAAGCTCGGGATCCTCCATCGCACTTCCGCCGAATTTTACGACGACTATCGAGCCTCTGAATCTCTGGATATAAGGTAATGCTTCCTGAAGTGTAGCGGCCTTGCTGATTAGATTTTCCATGATTTTCCCACCTTTTGCTTACGTATAATATTCTGCGTTTATTTTTACATAGTCATATGAAATATCGTTTGTCCACATGGTGTATGACGCTGTTCCGCAATTCAGGTTCACCTTGATTGTGAACGAGCGGTTTTTCATAACCTCGGCAAGTTCCTTCTCAGGTGTCCCCGCGTCCATTCCGTTTTTAACGACTATTTTGTCGTCGTAGTGCATATCGACTTTGTCCGGATCGAAGCTTGCGCCGGAATAACCAGCAGCGGCCATTGCTCTTCCCCAGTTGGGGTCGCCGCCGAACCATGCGGTTTTACAGAGTAGCGAATTGGATATTGCTCTTGCGCAAAGAATTGCGTCATTCTTGCTTGCTGCGTTTGTAATTTCGAGCGTGACAAATTTCGTAACGCCTTCGCCGTCCATCACCATCGATTTTGCGAGGCTTGTCGTGACGTAATCAAGCGCGGCCGCGAAGAGTACCGCTTCGGGAGTGTTTTCCTTTATTTCGACACCGGACGCTCCGTTGGCCATGAGTATCACGGTATCGTTCGTGCTCATGTCTCCGTCGACATTTACCTTGTTGAAAGATTCCTCCACTGTGTTGCTCAGGAACTTATAAAGTAATTTCCTGTCGATAGCCGCATCGGTCGTGATAAAACCGAGCATTGTCGCGTGCAGTTCCGCCGTTTTGACTTTCGGCGCTATCATTCCCGCGCCTTTGACCATGCCGCCGACTGTAACTTTTTTCCCGTTGATTTCGAAACTTGCGGCGGCCTCTTTGGGGACAGTGTCAGTCGTCATTATAGCAAGCGCCGCTTCCGCTCCCCCGTCGCTTTTGATTGCCGTTGAAGCCTTTGCGATACCATTTGCTATTTTATCCATCGGCATCTGGACGCCGATCCTGCCTGTCGATGCCGGCAGTACTGAATTTTCAGAAATCTTAAGTGCTTCCGCTGTCAGCGAACACATTTTTTCGGCGCTTTCGAAGCCTTTTGCTCCGGTGCAGGCGTTTGCGTTTCCACTGTTGATTATAACGGCCTTTATCTTGCCGCCCTGCTTCACTCTTTTTTCGCAGACGAGTACCGGGGCCGACTTGAAGACGCATGTTGTGAACGCCCCTGCAAACTCCGCTTCATTTTCGGACACGATTAAGGCCATGTCCGCTTTGCCGCTTCTTTTAAGCCCTGCGGTAACTCCTGCGGCCTTGTAGCCTTGCGCCGATGTAACTCCGCCCTTGTCGATTATCTTAATTTTTTCATTCATCTTTTTTAGTTCCTTTTTTCTCATAAACTGCTTTAACGTTGATCGCTATTCCTCCTCGTGGCCTGAATTCGCCTTTTACCTCGGCGTGACGCGGCGAACATGCCTTCACCACCGCGTCGAGGATGGTATTTACCGCCTCTTCGTGGAAGGTATTGTGTTCGCGGAAACTGAAGAGGTATATTTTCAATGATTTGCTCTCGACACAGTAACGGTCTGGGATATATTTTATTGTGATATGTCCGAAATCCGGCTGACCCGTTACCGGGCAAAGCGAGGTAAACTCGGGGCAGTCAAAAGTTATTTCGTAATCTCTTGAGCTGTAAATATTTTCAAATACTTCAAGCTTTGCATTTTTGGGGCTTGATGGATATTGCGTTTCCGATTTTTTCAACAGTTTGAGCGATGAAAAACGCTTTTTGCTTTTTGCTTTTTCCGACATTTCAAAGGCCTTTCCGAGGTTTAACAAAGAGGCTGGTAAGATAGTCGCTGAATCCGATTATTTCAAAGCATCAGATAAAAAGAGGTTTGCGGGAATTATTCTTTCCGTAGATGACGGTTTTGACTTTTTTAAATCCGCTTGGGGCGTCGTTGTAGTAGAGCGTGTCGTTCTCTCCAGAGGCAAAATTTCCTGCCGCAAAATCATTTACCGATGGCGGGAAGACTACCCAGTCCCCGTTTTCCTTGAGCTTGTTCTGATTGAGTTTTGCTATATTTTCGAGAATGTCTCCGTATCCGCCGGGCGGGCGCTTTTCCGGCCTTTCCTTAGCGATCTGCTTCAGCGATTCTAGAGAATTTTCCTGAAAATCAATGGGAACTTCCTCCGATATTCCGAGTACCGGGCCGGAATCCATTTCGCCGCCTATTCCCGTATATGCTTGTGCTACAATGACACTTGAGCGCATAGTTTTGAAACCATTCAGGACAGCGGCTTCTATCGGGATTGTGTGGAGTCCGGCGAGTATCCTTCTTCCACCTCTCTCGACTGTGAGATCGCCGGGGTGAACATTCAGGCATGGAAAATCGGATGTTATATTCGAAAGCGGAACAAAGCCCGCAAGTATGCCGAAGTCGATTCGGAATCCCGCGAGAAGCCCCCTTAATTCATTCGTCCACTCCTCGCGGATGCGCCGTCCATTTTCGGTGAAAAGCGAGACGCGGCTTTCGCCTCTTGCAAGGTAGAACTTTTTTATATCATGTTCGACTATAGGCACATCGAAAAGCTTAGAAAGTTCACGTGCTCTGCTTTTTTCAGGGGCGTCGGTAACGAGCACCGCAGCTTCCCATGCCGGGGCTTTCGAATATTGTAAATTTTCTAGGAGCTTTTCAGCGTTGCTGCCGCCGCCGCTTAAAAATATTGCGGCGGACGGGATGGCGTCATTCTTGTTAATGAAACCTCTCAATATCTGTAGTGCTCCGGCTTGTAGGGGCCTTCGACCGGAACGCCTATATATTCGGCCTGATCTTTTGAAAGTTTCGTGAGCCTTGCTCCGAGCTTCGCAAGATGAAGGTTTGCGACTTCTTCGTCAAGCTTCTTTGAAAGCCTGTAGAGACCGATTGCGCGTTCGGGGCTGTTTTTTATGTCGAGCTGTGCGAGTGTCTGGTTCGTGAAGCTGTTTGACATTACGAAGCTGGGATGACCCGTTGCGCAGCCGAGGTTTACGAGGCGGCCTTCCGCCAGGATGTATATGCTGTGTCCGTCCGGGAATGTGTAACGGTGTACCGGGCATGAGCTGTCTTTGATTTCGGTTTTTACGACGCCGGGCATTTTTTCGAGAGCACCCATTTGTATCTCGTTATCGAAGTGGCCGATGTTACAGACTATGGCCTGATCTTTCATTTTGCTCATGTGCTCAGCTGTAATGATGTCCTTGTTGCCGGTCGTGGTGACATATATGTCAGCCACCGGCAGAGCATCTTCAACGGTACAGACTTTGAAGCCGGCCATGCAGGCCTGAAGTGCGCATATCGGATCTATTTCGCTTACAAGTACCTGGGCTCTTTCGTTTCTCATCGCTTCGGAGGAGCCTTTGCCTACATCGCCGTAGCCGCAGATCATCGCTGTTTTGCCGGAGATCATGACGTCAAGCGCGCGCTTAATGCCGTCGGTGAGGGAGTGTCGGCAGCC
>MHBG01000074.1:0-406 GCA_001804785.1 Lentisphaerae bacterium GWF2_45_14 | reverse complement strand
TTCACCTTTCTCTTTCATTTGATAAAGACGATGAACTCCGGTTGTGGTTTCTTCTGAAACTCCTTTTAACTCACTAACTAAACGGTGCCATTTCTGGTTATCTTCAGATAGAATTTTCTTTAATAAATCAAGAATTACTTGCTCCTCGTGATTTGCAGCTTTTTTGTTGAGAATGCTTGAATCCTTCTCAGCGCTATAACCTAAATGAAGGAAAAGTGTTGCATCACCACCATCATCTACAATAAGGGTTGGTCCTTTGCCATTTGGGAATGAAAGCGCTTGCGCTGTACTCCACCAGTACTCTTCAAGAGTTTCGCCTTTCCATGCAAAAACTGGAATTCCTGCTTTTGCAATTGCAGCAGCTGCATGATCTTGGGTTGAGAAAATGTTACAGCTAGCCAAACGC
>MHBG01000073.1 GCA_001804785.1 Lentisphaerae bacterium GWF2_45_14 | reverse complement strand
TCCCCGCCGACCGCTGGAGTCCAAGAAAACGCCTCGTGGAATCCTACGACGCCATTTTCGCGGATAAGGTATCAATGATGGTCAAGGATGCTGTCGAAGGCAAACTCTTCGGGCTCGGCTCGGAAGAATACGTTCCGGGCAGCAATGAATTTTATCTGGCCTATGCGGTGTCGAGAAAGATCATGCCCTGCATGGACATGGGGCACTACCACCCGACCGAGACTATCCACGACAAGCTTTCAGCCGTGCTTTCGTTCATACCGGAAGCCCTTATCCATGTGAGCCGCCCGATCCGCTGGGACTCCGATCATGTGGTTATTTTCAACGACGACGTCATAAACCTCTCCAGAGAACTCGTCCGCGGCGACGCGCTTGAAAGGGTATATCTCGCTCTTGACTATTTTGATGCCAGCATCAACCGGATAGCCGCCTGGACAATCGGCGCGAGAAGCTTCCAGAAGTCACTTCTCTTCGCGCTGCTTGATCCGGTGGAAGAACTCAAGAAGCTCGAAGGCGAAGGCCGCAACGCCGAGAAGCTTGCCATCATGGAAGAGGCAAAGAGCCTGCCGCACTCAGCCGTATGGGATTATTTCTGCCTTGAATCAGGAGTACCCGCCGGAATGTCATGGCTCAACGATCTCAAAACATACGAGAAAGGCACCCTCTCAAAAAGAGCCTGACCGTTCTTCAGAAGGCTTCAGTGGTCTTCCGGATAAGCGATGAAAAAAGAATGATTATCTGCCAGGCAATGAAGCAAACTGCCGCAAGGTAGATAATAGTCGGAATTGCGCGGGCAAGGAAAGCGAGAGTTTTCCTTGCCCCTTCTTCATATCTCTCCGCAACAATAAAAGATGTTTCGGGTATCCGCCCCGTTTCCTCGCCTGAAGATATCATCGAAAGTACCGCATCATCAAAGAGCTTCGAGACCGCACCGCTCTGCCGGACCGCCTCTGAAAGCGGACAGTTCTGCGCCTCCATCATTCGCGGAAGGACAGCTAGTTTCCATGCCAGAAAAGGATTTCTGCACGCCGAACATGCCGCCTGTACTGACGTTATAGCACCCGTCCCTGACTGGACACAGCTTCCGTAAATCTCAAAAAAATCCGCCATGCCCGCGAGGAAAGCAAAACGGCCGATTCCCGGAATTCCGCCGATTACAAAATATAATCCTTTCCTGACATTTTTGCCGGAAACTCTCAATATTGCGGCAGGCAGAGCAATAAGCAAAGGAAGCGAAAGCAACAGAATAGTCTCGGCAAACATCCGAACCTGAGATTTTCCATTTATCATATATGATATAAAGGGCAGCAGGATCGAACCGGCAAGATAGAGAAGCACCGGATATGTCAGTGCCGAAACTATTTCCGACCTTAACTTTCGACGCTTCTCAAAAATGTCCGCAAGCTTCCGGAAGGCATCCTCCATGCGGCCCGTTCTTTCCGAAGCCGCTAAAAGTTTTACCTCGTACTCCGAGAAAAATGCAGGATATCCCGCCATCACTTCACTGAGACTCCCCCTGCCCTCTTCTATGTCGGATGCCATCCGTCCGGCAATCGCTGTAGATCTTGATCTCCCGACACTGCGCAGGGCCTTGACAATAGGAACACCAGCGTCAATCTGACACAAAAGCGTCCGGTAAAGATGAATTTTCGATTCGAGCTTTCCCATATCATGCTCCATGCGCTATATTAGAAATATAGTTTATTATAAAATCCGGGTCTTTCAAGAATGACTCAACGAATACTTAGAACTGATATACCTAAAGCCACCGGGACGGGTACCTCCTCCGGCAGTAGACCGGTTTTCCTCGGGATGACGATAAGCCGCCTTACCGAGTTTTACCTCTATTCTGCACACACGCATTTCAAATACGAGATAATCCTCGCTTGCGAAGGGTCTTACAAATGCAATTTAAACGGCACGGATTTTTGCATGGGGCCGGACGAATTCGTCATCGTCAAGCCGGGCGATATGCATAGCGATACCCTTGAACCGCCCCTTTCATATGTCGCCGTCAATTTCCAGATGGAAGGCCGCGCTCCGAGTTCGAGGGGGAATTCACTCTTCCGCAAAAACTGCACGCCCTCGCATCAAAAAGGAATTATTCCGCGTAGCATATATCAAAACCTGGTAATGCGTCTTGAGGCCGAAGCCGCTACCGCCGACCATATCGCGCCGCACATACAGGATGCCGTGATGGAGGAGCTTTTCTGGCATCTTGTCCGGGCGCTTCCGGCCGACTCTCTTTCGCCTGCCTTCTCCGCGGGCTGCGCCGAACACGCCTTCACAAACAACCTCATGAAGTTTTTCGATTCGAATATAACCAGGGACCTGTCAGTCCCGGAGATGGCGGAATATATGGCAATGAGCGAAAGCTCCTTCGCCCATAAATGCAGAAAGCTCCTCGGAGTTCCTCCGGCAAAAGCATTCTCAGATTTCAAAATGACACACGCCGCCGCGATGCTAAAGGATCCGCGCCTGATGGTCAAGGAAATAAGCGATTATCTCGGCTTCGACAATCAGTATCACTTCTCCCGTTCCTTCAAATCCTTCTCCGGCCTCCCGCCCGCCCAGTACCGCGACAAGTCCATAGTCTCATAATAATTTCCCATGATATTTTTTATTCAGGTGTTGACAGCGGCCTATTTTGTATACATAATATAGTATTAATTAAATCAACATACATATTAGTGGCAAATGAGCAAAGCAAAAGAGTCACTTTGGAAAAAAGTAAGCACCGATTTGAAAGTCGAAATAGAACGCGGCCTCTTCAATAAAAGCAAATTTCCGACGCTCCGCGAAATATGCATTCAGTACGAAGTAAGCGGAATCACTGCAAGGCGTGTGATAGCCGAACTTGCGGCCCAGGGACTGATTAAGAAATCCACTAAGACCGGATCGTCCGTAATAAAAAGGGACAGGATGGTAAAAGAGATTTTCCTGATAGGTCCCGCAAACAACAATCAGTCCATCATATACAGCCAGATAAATCAGGGAATCATTGAGGAAGCCGCAAAAAACAATATAGAAATAAAAACAGTTTCCTCCGATTTTATACTTAACAACCTGAATACGATAAAAGAGTTGAATCTCATTGCCCCGGCATCCGAAGGAGTATTGTTCGAAAAACTCAAGGATCAGGCGCTTTGGAAAATTGTAAAATATCATTCGATAACAAAGGATAAGACCTTTTCAACAGTGCGTTCCGACTTAAAAAACGCGGCGGTGATTGCAATGAAGTATCTTCTTGGACAGGGACATAAAAGGATCGCCTTCATCACGGGAAAGAGCGGGTACTGGTTCGTATCGCGACTTGAAGCCTACACAAAAACCTTGCACGAAAACGATATAGACCTAGACTTGCGGCTTATTAAAGGAGTCGAGAAGGACAGTTATGAAGAAACGGCTTCCGCCGTGAAATCATTGATGGAATTGTCCGCGCCGCCGACCGCTATTTTCGCGGCCACCGACATCCATGCGCTAAATATTCTCTCTTTTTGCAGAAATTCCGGAATAAAAGTCCCGGAAAAACTGGCGCTATGCGGCTTCGACAATCTTCCTGAGTCTGAATTTTATTCCCCTCCCCTCACGACTGTCGATACAAACTGGAAAACGCAGGGAGCGGAAGCTGTGAGACTCTTCCGGAACGAAGATTTCCTGAACGGTAAAATCATAGATGTAAAAATAAAACCTGAACTCGTGGTACGCCAGAGTTCTTAAATAAAAGGTAGTTAAGATGAAAACAAACAAGATGCCGGTCTCAGTAAAAAATGGCAAATTTTCGATTGAACTGTCTTCTCTAAAACTGGACAACTGCGTCACCAGGCTGATACATGGAGACGATGAAGAAATTTTTGACGATTTCAAATGGAAAAGGATTGATTCGAACGCCAGTAAAATAAGTTTTGAAACCAAGAATGATATGGGTAAGTGGTCGCTCACGTTTTCCATAAAAAATCAGGATGAGATATCGATAGATTTTAAGGGAACTCTCTCACGCAATATAAGTAAATTGAAATTAGTTTCTCTACATACCGAAAACGTCAAAGCGGAGCATGTTTTGCAGCACGGCTTAAAAATGGGAGGATGCCGTTCATTCGTCACCGGAAATATAAAGAAAGAGGAATCCTTCAAAAGTTATTTTATGCACATGTTGACGTTCAAGGGCGAAACCATGCAGCTGTCTCACAAGATGATGCAGGACAATATATCGTCAATAAGCGGGAGCATGATTAAAAACTCAATTAAGTCGCTGTCGGTACAAACAGAAACAGGGGACGGCAAAAAGGGTCAGACAGCAGAGTCTAACTCATTGAAAATCAAAGTGTCACGCGACGGGCACGGCATGATGAATTTGTGGGCCGATGAAAATATCGAGGTAAAAAAATCGCCCAAGGAAGTCACGCCGGGCTGGAACAGCTGGGATTATTACAGGTGGACGATAACAGAAGACGAGGTGCTTAAAAACGCCGAATTTATAAAGCGTGACCCGGTATTGTCGAAATACGTCAAACGCATCATCGTGGATGACGGCTGGGAGTACTGCTACGGAGAATGGGACGCGAACCCACTGTTCAAGTCAGGGATGAAATCGCTTGCAGATAAAATAACGAAAATGGGCTTCGAACCAGGCCTGTGGTTTGCCCCGTCCATAATAGAACCGCACGCACGTATAGCGCAGTGGGATTCAGAGATGCTGGCGAAAGGTGAATCTGGCCTTCCCGCGCTTGTTTTTAGTTGCATGAAACGTTACGGCTTCGTGCTGGATCCTTCATTGCCGAAGGTACAGAAATGGCTGTATGAGCTGTTCAAACGTTACACAGAAATGGGATATAAATATTTCAAACTGGATTTTCTTGAGTCCACATTAAGAGCGCCGGCCTTTGCAAATCCGGCAGTTCCAAGGGGGAAAATAGTCAGAAAAATCGTCGAATCAGTATACAAAGCGACCGTTGGCAAAGCCGATATACTAGGCTGTAATTATCCGTTCATGGCGGGGAATAAATATGTAGATGCCGTAAGAGTCTCTGCCGACATACATGCAGATTGGAAGCATGTATGTGAAAATGTATTTTCTATCGCGTCACGTTTCTGGAGTAATGGAAAATTCTGGATAAACGACCCTGACTTCACGCTTTGCAGAGGCCAGGAAACATCTAACGATAAAGATCTTAACAGATTAAAGCCCTGCCTGGTTTATGTTGAACCTGAAGTCAAAGAATATCCGCCTTTTTTCAACACAAGTATTGTTAAAATAAATCAAAAGGAAGTTGAAATACTCCTGAGTCTCATTCTTATCAGCGGCGGCGCGATAAACCTTTCCGATGACATTACAAAACTCAATAAGGACGGACTGGAACTGGCAAGAAAAACACTTTCTGCCGAAGTCGGAGAAGCAGGCATTCCGCTTGATCTGTTCTCTTCTGAAAAACCTTCCGTCTGGGTGCAGAGACTTAAGAACAATAAAGCCAGGCTGCTTTTGATCAACTGGGGAGAAGAGTCAAAGGAATTTTCTTTCGATCTGATGAAAAACAAAATGGAAAACATGGGTTCCGCTTTGGATTTCTGGAACAATAAGAAAATCTCAATAAAGAATGGCAGAATAACAGCAGAGCTGAAAAAGCATTCATGCCTTCTTGTTGAACTGAAGTAAAACATTCCCGCCACAGTTCTTCTCAGCCCTATGCTTGTAAAAAGCCTTACAAAAGGCTAGATTCGAAGATTGCCAGGAATAGAGAAACCTAAGCAGGGGGATGAAAAATGTCGGTAATTCTTATTGATACGGATAAAGCGCAGAAGGAAGCAATCGATAGTCTTTTGAAGGACCTTTCGTCCGATATGGCGGCGGGACTCACGCAGTCCGAAGCCGAAAGCCGGATGAATGAATACGGGCTCAATGAACTCGAGGAGAAAAAAGAAAGTCTTCTCATAAAGTTCTTCAGAAATTTCTGGGGTCCTATTCCCTGGATGATTGAAATTGCAGCCATACTAAGCGCTATCATAGAGCATTGGGACGATTTCGCGATTATAGCTTTCCTTCTGCTATTGAATGCCTGTATTGAGTTTTTCCAGGAATATAAAGCAGGCAACGCCATTGATGCCCTGAAAAAACGGCTTGCTAGCAAAACTCGAGTGCTTCGCGACGGGAAATGGGCTGAAATGGAAGCCCGGCTCCTTGTTCCCGGAGATATTATCAGGGTCAGGCTCGGCGACATAATCCCTGCGGATATAAAACTGCTCAAGGGGGATTATCTTCTCGTCGACGAGGCCGCGCTGACGGGGGAATCGCTTCCCGTCGAAAAACATGAATCGGACATAGCCTATTCGGGTTCGATTGCCAAGCAGGGTGAAATGCTTGCCCTCGTCTATGGGACGGCGACAAATACGTTCTTCGGCAGGACAGCCAAGCTTGTTTCAGACGCAAAGACGGAAAGTCATTTCCAGAAGGCTGTGGAGAAAATAGGTGATTACCTCATCGCTCTCAACTTTGTCCTTGTAAGTATTATCGTAGTAGCGGGGCTTTTCAGGCATCAGAGCTTCTGGGAGCTGATTCAGTTTTCGCTTGTTCTTACCGTCGCGGCCATTCCGTCGGCCATGCCCGCCGTTCTGAGCGTGACGATGGCTGCCGGCGCATTGATGCTCTCCAAAAAAGGAGCCATAGTCAGCAAGCTTGTTGCAATTGAGGAAATGGCAGGAATGGACATACTTTGTTCCGATAAAACGGGGACAATAACCCAAAACGTTTTAACGGTCAAAGGGTTCAAGATTATAGGTGACTTCAAGGAAGAAGATATTATTCTTTACTCCTCTCTTTCGTCAAAAGCTGAAAATCATGACCCGATTGACGACGCCATACTTGAAAAACTGAATGCCAGAGAGGATTTAAAGAAGCAAATTTCAGGGTTCAAGGAAAATAAATTTAAACCGTTCGACCCTGTCTCAAAGCGTACCGAGTCTGAAATCTGTGGAAGCGATGCGGCAATTTTCAAAGTTACCAAAGGCGCGCCGCAGGTAATTATTGATTTGTGCAAAGACAAGGATATTATCGCGGAACAAGTCAACAAAATGGTTGATGAGGCGGGAGTAAAAGGCTACAGGACGCTGGGAGTGGCGAAAACGAATGCCGCTGGCGACTGGGTATTCGTCGGGCTCATATGCCTCGAAGATCCCCCGCGTGAAGATTCGGCGGCCACTATCAAATCGGCACAGGAACTCGGCGTAAAAGTGAAGATGATAACAGGCGACCACGGCGCTATCGCGAAGGAAATCGCAAAACAGGTAAACATAGGCCCCAACATATTCCCAGCCAAAGAACTTTCCGACGCGCCCGACAGGAAAGCCCTTCAGCTTGTGGAAAGCGCCGACGGCTTCAGCCAGGTCTTCCCCGAACACAAATATGAAATCGTGGAACTCCTGCAAAAACACAATCATATAGTCGGTATGACCGGGGACGGGGTAAACGATGCCCCCGCATTGAAAAAGGCCGACACGGGGATTGCAGTGGCGGGAGCCACCGATGCCGCGAAATCCGCCGCATCCATCGTCTTCACAAGGCCCGGACTTTCAGTCATTGTTGACGCGATTAAGGAAAGCCGCAAGATATTCCAGCGTATGCAGAGCTACGCTATCTACAGAATATCCGAAACGCAGGACGTCCTCTTCTTTACGGTGCTTGCCATATTAATCTTCAGGGAATATCCGGTAACTGCGATAATGATCGTGATGCTTGCCGTATTCAACGACTTCCCTATAATGGCGATAGCCTACGACAATGCCAAATTTGGAAACAAGCCGGAACAATGGGAAATGCGGAAAGTCATTGGAATCGGAACAGTTCTGGGACTGACGAATGTTATTTTCACATTCCTTATTTTCTATATCGGGCTCCACTGGCTTAATGCCGACTATAAGGCCCCCAGCCTTTACAGAGGCGACTTAGTCACGGAATACATTGTTCATATGAGGAACTGGATGGTCGGCACGTTCGGTTCTTTGAGCTTCCCGCAGGTACAGACACTTGTTTTTGCCGAGCTTGCGATAGCGGGGAACATGACAGTTTTTCTTTCCAGGTCAAAAGGGCCCATGTGGTCAATTGCTCCCGGCAAAGGGATTCTCTTGTCTTCACTTATTTCAAAGGTCATCGTTTCGCTTATATGCGCGTTCGGCTTTATGATGGCGCCCATAGGCTGGTACGTTCTCTTTGTCTGGATTTACGCATCCTTCCAAATGCTCATAACCGACAGGGTAAAGCTTATGGCCTATGATCTCTTCGACCATAAAGGAATCCGCTTTGGCAGGCGCCAAAAGATAAACAGCTGAATTTTGCAGGGATTTTCATCAGAAGAGCAGAAATGATTTACTTCAATTCAGACTTGAAGTTAAAATCCGAGGGGCGGTCATCCGCCCCTGAAGAATGACGAAGATCGTAAAATTCGCTGGCGCCGGATAATGGGGAGACAGAAAAGATCCTGTCGGAGTATAGATGCGTCAATCCGTAATTGTCTGTGGCGCTCACGATAAATCTATTCCCACGGGAATCGAAAATTTCACCATCCACCGGAATGCGGGCACGGGTCGAAAGAAGTTCCATCCGTCCACGGCAATAGATCTCTACAGGCAACGCGGAGCGCGAAATAAGCTTTTCAAGCACAGGCTTCTCAAGCTCCACCCAGGCTTGAACGCCCGCCGCTCCAAAATCCATCAACTCACTGACCGCCAGAGAATTACATACAGGCATCGGGAAAGATGTCTTTATTGTTATATCCT
Organism: Lentisphaerae bacterium GWF2_45_14; assembly: GCA_001804785.1. Classification (GTDB taxonomy): domain Bacteria; phylum Verrucomicrobiota; class Lentisphaeria; order Victivallales; family GWF2-45-14; genus GWF2-45-14. The sequence continues at coordinate 57,939 of MHBG01000073.1, read as the reverse complement.
TGAAAGTCCCGAGGAGCTCCAGTGCGTAAAAAGATGTTGCGCGAAAAACCCGGGCGCCGTTTTTGACACATTTTTCAATCATCTTTTGAAGCGTTCCCAACTCCTTTTCAGGGCAGAAGGCGGGAAGGATTATTTCATCGGCGGCTGCGCCGGATATGACTTCAAAAATACTCCTTGCTATTAGGCCTGATTCTTTAACTTCAGTCCCGAAGACAGCCGTTACCTTAGGATAAATATTTACGGACATCGCTGTATCCCTCAGATAGTCGTCCATAAATTTATCAGAAGGAGCGAGGACTCCGGCGGCAACGGTCTTGGGATCGAGATTTTTGTGAAGATATTCCCAGAACTCACGGCGGATGCTTCTAAGTTCGGAAGAGGCGATAAAGTAATTGTCGGCGGATGATGCCGATATATTAACAACTTCGAAGGAATCAGAGAGCGCCGTTGCAAATTCCTCCTTTAATTTTTCGACGGAGACCGGATGCTTCTCTGCTTTCGGCGGGCTGAAATCTTTCCCCCACTTGAGGAAGGTATTTTTTACTTCTACGGCAATCCCCTTATCGGAAAGAGCCACATCAAGAGAAAGCGCGGCTTTGACAAGCGGGAACTTTTCCGGATTGACGGAGCCTGCGGAATCCTCCTGACCTGTTTTGTATATATCTCCAGGGGGAATATCTTTATCTGTCTTTAGCACGCACATGGTCCCGGCAAGGGCCTTTTTGACGGATTCGCCATTTACGTCAATATGCTTAACTGTCAAAAGCAGACCTTCATCACCCGAGTCCGGCTGAATCCTTATTTTATCGCCGAGGTGGATTTTCGACGATATCTTCGCGAGGAAGCCGCCGGAAACATGCCTGAGCGCTCTACCGCAAAATGAGCCTGAAACTCCGATTTTGTCTTTCAATATAAGGTTTCTCATCGAGGACGCTGAGAGGAAACCATCCGAAAGCATTCTGTGATGCGATGAAGAAAGGAGTCTCTTAACCTCGGCATCAGAGGAGCCTGGGGAGTCAAGCAATATTCTAAAAGCCCTTACGGTGTCCCTCACATAATCGGCTTTTCTGAGGCGCCCTTCTATCTTGAAAGATTTTATACCAAGCCCGACAAGTTCATCTATCATTCGGGAGGCTGAGAGGTCGGAAGTCGAAAAGAAAAATCCGTCTCCTTCCTTCACTGACCTGTAGTTTCTGCGGCAGGGCTGCTTGCAGAGTCCGCGATTGCCGCTTGCGCCTCCCATCCACGATGAAAAAAGACATGAGCCGGAGAGGCAGCAGCAGAGCGCACCGAAGACAAAGATCTCAAGTTCCACGCCTGCCGATTTAGCGGCGATAAGCTTGAGCTCCTCAAGCATAATCTGGCGTTCGAGGATGACTCTCTTTATGCCGAGTTTGCGTGCAAATGCGATACCCCGACTATTATGTATCCCCATCTGTGTCGAAGCATGTATCGTGAGCGAGGGGAAATATTCGCGAATCATCCTGACAATCCCGACATCCTGCACGATTACGGCATCCGGACCGAGCACGGCCAATTCCCGCAGGATGTTGAAGACTTCGGGTATCTCAGTTTCTTTCACAAGCGTGTTAAGGGTAATATAAACCTTTTTCTCTCTTTTATGCGCGAACGCAATAAGGCGCGACATATCATCAGTGCTGAAATTTTCCGCGCGCTGGCGGGCATTGAAACTCCCGGTACCTGCATAAACAGCATCCGCCCCGTTTTCAAAAGCGCTTATCCCGCAAGCGAGATCACCGGCTGGAGCGAGAAGTTCTGGAAGACTGTCGTTTTTTTTGTTCATCATGAAATATACGCCGCAAATGCTCTAATTAAAAATATTTGTGAATTCAGTTTGAATAATATACCCTTTTATGTTTATTTAAAGGCTCTATGAATATCAGAAGCGAACTATTTCTTGCATGGCGTTATTTAAGACCGAAGCGCAACGCGATCTCGGTCATAACCTGTATTTCCATTGTCGGTGTCTCCCTCGGAGTGGCGGTACTGATAATCGTCCTTTCCGTGATGACCGGCTTCACAGACCTCATGAAAGAAAAAATTCTTGAGACGACCGCGCACCTTCAGATTCACTCATACGTAAATTACCAAAACCCATCCGGAGCCATAAAAAATCCTTCAGCCGCAATAAAAAAGATGAAAGAATGCGGAATCGAGGGCGCGCCAGTCGTATATTCACAGGTTCTTGCGCAGAGCAAAGACAGTTTTTTCCCGAAAGCGATTATCGGAATAGACCCGGCCAATACGGGCAGAATAAATCTGAAAGACACAATGAAGTACGGCGAATACTCTCTCGAAAAGGGCGAGGTTCTTATAAGCCAGGTCACGGCGAAGCAACTTGACGTATCAGTCGGCGACAAGATACTGCTCCACTCTCCGAACAAACTCTCAAAAATGGTGAACGTCAAAAAAGGCGGCGGAATAGACGTAAAAAAAGCGTCCGAAGTTTATCTGCCCGATGAATTTACGGTAAAAGGAATTTACTCTTTCGACAAATATGATTTCGACAAGATGATTATCTTCATGAATCTCGACGACGCCGATGATATCGTGGGACTTCCCTGGGGCGCATGCACAATGATCTACGGATGGGTTAAAGACCCGTTCAATATGAGCAATGAAATAAAGGAGCTCGCCGGAAAACTCCCTGATATGTACGTGAGATCATGGGCGGATATCAACCAGAAACTGCTCGGAGTACTCTCCGTCGAGAAAAACATGATGTTCTTCCTCCTTATATTTATAGTGATAGTGGCTGCGTTCAGCATCGCCAATACCCTCATCACGGTGGTAATCCAGAAGACACGCGAAGTCGGCCTCCTGAAGGCATTAGGCGCGACATCAGGGGGAGTCATGCGGATATTTGTTCTTCAAGGCTTCCTAGTCGGCGTAATTGGAACGTTCTCGGGAACGATTATGGGTTTCCTCGTGATTCATTTCAGGAACGACCTCATGAGGTTCGTATCACGTAATACGGGCATGGAGCTTTTCCCGAAGGAGTTTTACTTCTTCAACGAACTGCCCGCGCACATAGTCGCCGGAGACGTCGCATGGATAGCGGTCGTCTCCATAATCCTCTGCACTTTCGGGGCGTTGATCCCGGCATGGCGGGCGGCGATACTTGACCCCGCACGCTCACTGAGATACGAATAGGAAGAAACTATGAGCGAAATACTCCTTAAAACAGAAAACGTGTTCAAGGACTACCGCCTTGGCAAAACCATCATAAATGTGTTGAAGGGCATCAATCTGGAAATAACCAGAGGCGAGTGGGTCGCGCTGCTCGGCGCATCAGGAAGCGGAAAAACGACGTTGCTCAACCTGCTCGGGACGCTTGAAAAACACGACAGCGGCGAGATTTTTTATGAAAATACCAGATTTTCTAAATTAAGTTCACGACAGAAGGTTTTCTTCAGGTGCCGCAAAGTCGGGTTCATCTTCCAGGCATACCACATGCTGCCGGAACTGAACGTGCTCGAAAACGTAATGCTGCCAGGAATGCTCGAAAGCTGCGCGCGGCGCGAACTTAAGGAACAGGCAACAGAACTCCTTTCCCGCGTAGGACTTACCCACAGATTAAAACACAGACCCAACGAACTTTCCGGAGGCGAACAGCAGCGCGCGGCGATTGCGAGAGCGCTCATAAATTCACCGGAACTCGTGCTTGCGGACGAACCGACGGGGAACCTGGACTCGGTTACCGGCGAAGAAATCCTCAAGATATTCAAGGATATCCATTCAGCCTCGACAAAGGCAACGATCATAATGGTAACTCATAACGAAAATATCGCAAAACTCGCCGACAGAACAATATTTTTGCGCGACGGCCAAATCGTCACAGAATAAGCAGTGTTCTGGAAAAATCGTTCATCCATGTTATTTTAACTCCAGGGGGAAAATTGCTTATGTTTAAATTTCTGAAAAAAATCAAAGATTTCATTTACGAGGACATCTGGCGTATCAGGCTTAAGACACTGCCCAGAAATAAATCGACGTTCCTGAGATGCTTCAAGGTCTTTATCCTGGCCGTAAAAGGCTATATAAATGACAAATGCGAGTTGTGGGCTTCAGCGCTCACATTCTACTCTCTGCTCTCTCTGGTGCCAGTCTGCGCCATGCTCTTCGGAATAGCAAAAGGTTTCGGTTATGACGAAAAACTCAAGATCCTTCTCTACGAACGCTTTGCCGGCCAGGAAGAGGTACTAAACCGAATAGTCGCCTTCGCCGAATCGTTCCTCGAAAACGCAAAAGGCGGGGTAATCGCCGGCTTCGGCGTGATACTTCTCTTCTGGACAGTTATCCAGATCTTCGGAAATATAGAATCATCCTTCAACTCGATATGGGGCATTAAAAAATCCCGCTCCATCAGCAGAAAAATAACCGATTACCTCTCGCTGACGCTTATATGTCCGGTACTCATAATAATCTCAAGCAGCGCGACGGTATTTGTCTCTGCGCAGCTCAAAAGCATTGGCGGAATGCTCGCTTATCAGGAACTTCTCGGCCCCGTTATCGTTTACACGGTGAGACTGCTTCCCATTATAGTTATATGGGTGCTCTTTACATTTATATACTCCTTTATGCCCAATACAAAAGTCCGCTTTTACTCCGCACTCACGGCAGGAATAATCGCCGGGTCGACATACCAGTTCCTCCAGGAATTCTATGTTTTCGTACAGATAGCACTTTCCAGCTACAATGCCATTTACGGCAGCTTTTCGGCACTTCCGCTCTTCCTTGTATGGTTGAGACTGAGCTGGCTCATCGTCCTCTTCGGAGCAGAAATTTCCTTCGCCGTTCAGAATGTCGAAAATACTGAGTACGAACCCGACTGCTTGAGACTCAGCTTGTCATACAAAAAACTCATTGCCCTGAGAATATGTCACTATATCGTCAAACGATTCTGCGCAATCAAGCGGGCACCGTCCGATATGGAAATCGTTGACGCTCTCGATATTCCTATCAGGCTTGTAAGAGAACTGCTTTTTACGCTTGTGAAAGGCGGGGTACTTTCCGAGGTCGTTTTCCCAGATGATACCGCATCCGGTTACCAGCCGGCACTCGACATTGACAAGTTCTCCATAGTAAGGGTTCTTGATGCTATGGACTCCGGCGAGTTAGGCCGGCTGCCGACAAGGGAGGACGAATCGTTTAAAAATATAGTGGATACTTTTTCCCGCTTCAGGGAAGAACTCGAAAAATCTCCGGCGAATGTACTTTTAAAAGATATTGCCTGACCAAAGGGGAGTTTTTTATATGCTTTATGACTGTATTATAATCGGGGCCGGCCTTTCCGGACTTGCAGCAGGAATAAGAATGGCGCATTTCGGGAAAAAAGTCTGCATCTGCGAACAGCACGACAGGCCCGGAGGCCTTAATTCATATTACAACATGAAGTCGTTCGAAATGGAAACAGGCCTTCATGCGATGACGAATTTCGCAAAAGGCGACTCCCGCTCGTCAACACTCTGCAAGCTTCTGCGCCAATTAAGGATACCCTACGAGGCTCTTGAGCTGAGAGAACAGAATCACTCGCTGGTCCAGTTCCCGGAAAAGACGCTGCGTTTTTCAAACAACTTTTCCGAATTCGAAAATTCGGTCGCGGACAATTTCCCGGACGAGATTGATTCATTCAAAAAGCTAGACGCTATGATAACGGGCTTCAACGAACTTGACCTCTCAAACAGATACATGTCCTCCCGTCTCGTTCTCGATGAGCACATAAACGACGAACTACTCAGAAACATGCTCCTCTGCCCGATGATGTATTACGGAAGCGCGAGCGCCGACGACATGGATTTTTCAATGTTCGCACTCCTTTATAAAAGTATTTTCAAGGAGGGCCTCTCGCGCCCTGCAGGACAAGGTATAAGATTGATTCTCAAACTCCTAAAAGAGCGCTTCACCGAGTCCGGCGGCGAAATAAAACTCAATACCCCCGTGAGAAAGATCGTGTCAAAAGACGGCGTCGCGTCAGGAGTCGTCACAGCAAAGGGCGAATTTCTCGAATGTAAAAACGTACTCTCATCGGCCGGCTACCTGGAAACAGTCTACCTCTGTGACCAGAAGCCCGCCTTCGACGAAAGCGTGCCGCCCGGCGAGATATCCTTCATAGAGACAATCGCCGTGATGGAAAAAGACATCGCTCCCGAGCACAAGGAAACCATACTGTTCTTTAATTCGACGGAAGAGTTTAAATTCAATAAGCCCGAAACTCTTACCTCGCTCGACAGCGGAATAATATGCTTTCCGATGAACTTCAAGTTTAAGGCAGGTGACCAGACACCGGGTTACTCCATCCGGGCATCGACCCTCGCAAACTGCGATTACTGGATTAATACGCCAGACAGCAACTATAAACAGATGAAGGCCGCCGCGTCATCGATGATACTTAAGAAAACCAGCGAAGTAACCGGAATCGACAATATCGAAGAAAATGCACTGATGATAGATACGGCCACGCCAAGAACTTACTTCAGATTCTCCGGACACATCAACGGCGCCATATACGGCACGCCTTTCAAAATCAGGGATGGCAGAACATATATCGACAATCTCTACATCTGCGGAACCGATCAAGGCTTTCTGGGTATCACAGGCGCCATGTTCAGCGGAATAACAATCGCCAATATACATCTGCTAAAATGAGAAAAGACGGCAATTGCCAATGCGTACATTTTTGAAAAGTTTTTTTCAATCAGCCTCTTCAGCTGATTTATTGGGTCACTTTGAGGAATTTTACTCGACTTTATCGAGTATCTGCATAACCTTTCCTTCGGAAAGCCAATTGACTCTTCCCGTACTCAGATCGTAAATCGCACCAAGGGCCTTAATCTTTCCGCTTTTAACCAGCTCGCGAGTGGCTGGACTTTCTATAAAAAGATTTTCAAAAGATTGGCATACATTCTCCTCAACGCATAGGTCCAGGAGCTTTTGTTCATCCATGTTTGGATTGCTGTCCATAACACGTTTTACGGACGGCTTTATAAAATCAACCAGAGATGGAATATTTTTTTCAAACTTCTGCGCGTGTCCCTTTTTGGCCTGAACAACTGCCGATACGGCACCGCATTGCGAGTGTCCTAGAATTATCAGGAGCGGTGTTTTCACATTAAAAAGCCCGTATTCTATTGACGCCGCCTCATCTGTATTAGATATATTTCCAGCGATTCTGATAACGAATATATCCATTATGCCGGTGTCAAAGATAATCTCAGGGGGAACACGGGAATCTGAGCACGAAAGAATTGTAGCATACGCATATTTTGCCTGGCTTTCTTTATTCGCAAGAAAAACCCTGTCCATTCCACTATGCGGATGAGTCCCCTGCCCCTGCACGAATCTTTCATTGCCGTCCTTCAGTATCTGGACCGCCTTTTCAGAGCTTGGTTTTTCAGTTTTTATTTCATCTGCGAAAAGCCCCGTTAAATAGAACATAACAAAAAGTGAGAGGAACGAATAAAAAGCTCTGGATAATTTCATGATGAAAATCCTTTGAATTATTTATGGAATTAAACCTATCACAAAAGTTGAAATAATTCAATAATATCACGGGGGTTTAAGGAATAAAGCAATGGAATACCTACCGAAGGGGGGTCATATATAATTTTATGACATCGGTAACTAGAGACATGCACTCCGCGGTCAGATAAAATTGACGATGGATAGAGCATTCATTCGTGTTATCATCTGAAGGGATGCCTGAAGATTAGTCTGCATCATCGTCAGATTATTGAATGCCACAGCCATGTCGAGGTCTTCAAGGTCGCTGAGGCGAGAGACCTGACTTGATTCGAGAGCATCGATGTTACCTACTATTCGTTCGAATTTCTGTTGGCTGGTGGCATTATCAATGACCTTTGTAATCACATGGTCCAGGCCGGACTGCACCCTGTTAAGCTTTTTTTCCCAGTCGGTAAAATCACTATTGCGAAGGCTGTCGCGAAGATTGATAAGGGTGTCGAAAATACCGACTTCAACATTCTGCCAGTCTGCAGGGTCGCCTTCGGCAGCTGTATTCTCATAGTTTTCAAATTTGAATATTCCAATATCCTCATCGGGTGTTCCGCTGGCAGTACCCTCGCCAACAAGTCCATACTGAGTTGAGCCCGTATCCGATATTTGGACAACACGTCGATCGGTACTTCCCTGATAATCGACACTTGTTATTTTTCCGGAAGCGTCGCGGGTTATTGCGAATGGATCAACGCCGGTCATACCCGTGCCGCCTACTCCTCCGAAGAGGTAGCGTCCAGTGTACTTCGAGTTGGCGCCATTTACGAGCGACTCTATGACGCCGTCGATTTCTTCGGCAATTGTTGCCCTATTGGCGGCATTGGTACCGTCATTGGCCTCAACCACAACTTCATTAGCGCGCTGCATTGTTTCGAGTATGCTCTGGAGTACGGAGTCGGTAGCCTTTTCCCAGTCTACACAGGTATTCACATTTTTGCGCCATTGATTTAACTGCGCGGTTGTATTCTGTAGCGTGGCGGCCTCGTTAGTGTCGATTGGATCATCGGAGCGGGCTAGGTATTTTTTTCCGGTAGATACCTGGACCTGGAGCCTTGAATAACCATCACGGTTAAACTTCATAGCGTCCACCAGTGTGTTGGACAATGTCAAGCTAGGTATTCTTGAGCCGTACATAATTCACCTTAAACCCTTATTCTTCAATTTTTTCAGTTACGGGTTTCTTTTTACGCAATTCCCGTGCCGCAATTTTCATCTGATCGTGCTGCCCGATATCGCGCCAGTACTCGTAGATGGGGAACGCGCCGACTTTAAGATCTGAATCGATAGCTTTTTTTATCAGAGACACCATGTCGAAGAACTGGTTATGCGGAACAAGCTCTATTATTTTGGGTTCCATCAGGTAAATTCCGGCATTGACAAGATATGAATGCTCCGGTTTTTCGACAACATCCCCTATTCTGGAATTGCAGCCGGAAAGCTTGACGACACCGTAGGGAATAGTATTTTTGATAGTTCTGACGCAAACAGAGAAATCGTTGTTTTCTTTTTTATGGAAGCGGTAAAAGGCCTGATAATCTATTTCCGTAAGAAGGTCAGCATTCATCACGATAAAACTTTTTGAGGGGCGTGGCTGAATAAGAGAAAGGGCGCCAGCAGTACCGAGCGCTCTTTTTTCCTCAAGATATGATATACTCAGGTTATATGAGCTTCCGTTCTTCACATGGTTCTTTATCTGCTCGCCGAGGTAGTTTACGGAGATGGCGATATCGCAAACTCCGCTTTTCTTAAGTCCGTTGAGGACATTATCAAGGATGGTATTTTCGCCTATTCTTACAAGCGGCTTCGGTGTATAATCGGTAAGGGGACGGAGCCTGGTGCCTTTTCCCCCGGCCATGAGGACCGCCGCGCCAATAGAATCATCGTACTGGTTTTTAAGCAGTTCAAGACCTATGGGATGATTTTCATTATCGACGACCGGCAAGTGTCTTATCTGCTTTTTGAGCATTATAGAGAGTATTTCCTCTCTGGACATTTTCGATCTTGCCGCGATTGGGGATATCGTCATGATTTCCGATATTGGAGTCTGCATGCCGGCTCCGGCAAGAAAACCGCGGCGAATATCTCCGTCGGTAACGATACCGCAGAGTTTATTATCGTCGTCGACTACTATAGCCGCTTCGTTTCCCATGTGAGAAAGAGCCTCTTCAATGCACACGCGGTGATTGACGATAGCATTTTCAAAATCTTTTTTTGTAATCTGTTCCGCAACCATGCCCCAACATCCGTATCTTTTAGTTTATATTAACTTTAAGGGACGCCGCTTTAAGGGCTTCCGCATAACCACACAGACGAACATTAATTTCTTTAAGAATAGATTCAACAGGCACTTTTTCTTTAAGCTGTTTTTTTTGCAGGATACTCTTTAATATTTTCATAATCTCCTCCATTTTGGAAATTTTTCAAGACAACATATTCAGAACCATCGCCATCATGTCATCGAGAGTCTTTATCAGCTTGGCACTGGCCTGATAGGCCTTTTGAATCTCGAGCATATTGGTCATTTCTTCATCCATATTCACACCACTGAGTCCGAGAACGGAGTTCTGAAACATGTTCTGGATATTAAGTGTGGTTTCACTCTGGCTCCTGGCAATGGCAACGTCCTGGGATATATCACCAATCATGCGGTTTGAATAGCTCATCATTGATTCGCCGGAGAGGTTCGGGTTGGTCGCTGCAGGGTCACTCATAGTTTGCCATAGCGCCGTCATATTCTGTCCATTACCCTTCTGAACGGCGTTCTCCGGAGCAGCCGCAGTCTCATCGCCCACAGCAGAGGCGGCTATTGTCTGAGGATCAGTAATAGATACGGTCAATATGGTTCCTCCAGCCGGCTGGAGCGCGTTCGTGCTGAATACTTTTGCGCCTGGGTCGCCAAAGAGGTCGTAACCCGCCATATGTGCGGTATTGAATGTGCTGAATTCATCCGCGCAAGTCCAGGTATTCCCTTCGGCATCGACAACGGTATCGCCAACGGCTACTGGCCATGTGGGCTGAACAGTCCCGGAAGTGCCGACTTTTGCAGTAAGCTCGTATACAAAGCCATTAGAAGGTTCCGGTCTTATTACATCATTGAGCGCATAATCAACGTTCTCTTCCCAGAAATCTGCAGGGTAGGCAACGGAATCGCCAAAATTTTCAGCGTAGTCGTAAAGGTCGTCCATCCTGTCAGTGATATACTGTCTGGCATCAAGGGAACCCTTTATTTTCCCGCCCTCCAAATTAACAGTCACGGTACTATCGCTGGCAAGTACGATAGAGGGAACAAAGTAGGGACTGGGGGGAGTATTAGTCATTACGAGGCTAAGTGTATCCGCTCCTCTCTGCGGGCTGTAAACCCCATCGATGAGAACATTGCCGTCGCATGTTATGGTGTATCTGCCATCGGTTTCCTCTTGCACTGATATGTCAATAAACTCAGATATTTGAGATACGATCTTATCTCTTTCATCGCGCAGATCATTAGCCTGCTGATTAAGGAAAGCATCCTCTTCGAGGCTTCTTATCCTGTCGTTAAGTACGGGAACCCTGCCAAGGAGACTCTTGAGGTCGCTCAGCGCCTTTGATATTGACCCGGTACCGACAGCGTTATTACCTGCGATATTATCCCTTAACTGGGCGAGATTTGTGTAGTTTTGATTAAAACGGTCGGCCATGTTTTCAGCCGTACGTATAAATGCCACACGGTTGGCCAGCTCTTCGGGGCTTGTACCTATGGCCTGCGCCTGGGCGGCAAGGGACTGTACCATATTATTGAGCTGATCTTCACCACCGGGAGCAAGAATGTCTTCTATATTCCTTATGGAGTCGAAGTAGGTTTCCTGATAAGAATTCTCCGAAGTGGCGTTGCGGAGGCTCGTTTCAAGGGCTGAATCATAATTTCTGAGAATGGTCTGTACGTGGCAGCCGGTACCGAAATAGCCGCTGTCGCCGAGTACCATTACGTTGGAATCTACGATAGTTGTCCTGCGTCGGTAGTTTGGATCATTAGACATGGCCACGTTCTGACTTATAACCGCCATTTCCTTCTGGCGTGTAATCAGAGAACTTTTTGCCGCAACCATTGCAATGTCAAGACCTACAGACATTTTCCAATCCCTTTATATATAAATTATTTATCCTACGCAATTAACTTTCAGGGATACCTGCTTCATGTGCATTTTCCCTGACTTCCCATAGACCTTTGTTTTTGACGCTATGTCCGTCCCTGTATGCTTCATCGCTCTCTTTATCGCGGAAAGGAAGCTCATTATCAGTCTGGCATTGCCCTTGCCCGTCTCACGGAGTCTCTTTATGTCGGAATTTATTTCGTCCTTGACGGCAGGGAGCCCCGGGGAACTTATTCCTGCCGCTGAGAGTTGTCCCCATAAATGGTTGTACTTCTCAAACTCGTTGATACTTTCCTGTTGGTCCGCAAGTATCTTCCAGATAGTATCGATATCTTTTTTAATTATTGCCTTCTGAAGTCCTTTTGAGGACTCTATAAGGCTGTTTAGCGATGCCTTTATCTTGGAAGCCAGTCCCTGAAAACCGCTCAATGTTCTGCCTTCAGTTGCCAGATTGTTCATTGCTCATCCCCTCCGTGTTCTTTATATTCTGACTGCTCACTTGTTCTTTTACTTTTTCATAAATCATCTGACCGAGCCCCATTGTACCTTGGCGGCCTATAAAATATGCTATCTGCTCATACGCCATTTCGTTATATTTTTTGCTTCCACTGTCTTCTCCTTCACCGCCTGGGCTGTCTCCCATTTCCTGGGCATTTTTCAACCCCTCCTTGAGGATTATTGATGTCAGAACAGCCTCGAAATCATTGCAAGCACTTTTCAACTTTGCGTCGGCCGCACCCGCCTTATCCTCTTTTCCCGGAGTTATCAAACTATTTATACCGAGCGCCGGTCCGTAACTTGATACATCTATTGGATTCATCAGAATTCTCCTGAGTTACATGGCTTCAAGTTCCGCATGAAGTGCGCCTGCCTGCCTCAAGCAATGGAATATTATAATTATGTCGCGTGACCCTACACCAAGGGTGTTGAGTACTCTGACAAGCTCTCCGACTGTCGTAACATTCGGCAGTTCGAATACCTTGGTATTTTGCTCCTTGGCCATCGTCGTCTGGTCTACTACCTTCTCCGTTTTGGCTCCAGAAGATTCTGTGAAAGCATTAGGCTGGCTTACGCCGACAGAGTTCTTTATATTCACAAAAAGATTGGCGTGGCTTACGGCTGCGCTGGATATCTTCACGTCCGACCCCATTACAATCGTGCCGGTCCTCTCATTGAAGACAACCTTGGCGACCGAGTCCGTCTCAAAACTCAACCGCTCTATTTCGCTTACAAAAGTTGTTATCTTATCTTCGTTCTTATAGGATGCTGGAATCCTGACCTTTACGGTCGCGTCATCCTCGGCGATAGCCGACCCGAAAAACTTCTTGTTTATCGAACTTGCCATATTTACTGCAGACGTAAAATCCGGTCGTTTCAGATTATAGACAAGGACATCGTTGTTCTTGTAATCAATTCCCATATCACGGAGAAGCTTGACACCGTTGGTGAGCATCCCCGATGTCGGATGATTCTTCATAACAACGTTTCCGCCCTCGGCCCCATTGTCGCTTCCAAAGGAAAAACCTCCGGTGGTTACCGGCCCCTGAGCTATTGCCCACGGTTCACCGTCCGCTCCAAGTAAGGGAGTAAGCAGGAGTATGCCGCCGAGCAAGGATTTACAGTCGCCTATCGACGCTATTTCTGCAGGCGCAAGATCGCCTTTGCGTTTTGAGCCGCGGATAGTGGCTGTCACCATTACAGCGGCACTGTTCTGGGCCTTTATATCATTTTCGCTGACTATTATGTTGAAGTTCTGCATAAGGTTGGCGATTGTCCTCTGGATAAGGGTCTTATCGCTGTCGCCGGACTTGTTAAGCCCCGCAACTACCCCGTATCCGACAAGCACATACATCTCGTCATCCCCGGATATGCGGGCGACATCTTTTATCCTGACCTTCAGCGATGCGCCTGTCTGGGCCCATGCCGATGCGATAAGGCCTACGCCTGCCAGCACCGTTGCGAGAAATATTAGCGCCTTCTTCATGATGTCATTATATCCTTTCAGGTTTAGAACGGGTTCAGCAGCTGGAATACCCGCCATGCGTATCCCGGCCTTGCACCACGGCTGGCTTCGCCGCCGGTTTCATAGTATATGTGCGCATCGGCAAGTCTGGTTGAGGGAACTTTATTGAACTCATCAATATCCCTTGTCCTTACAAGCCCTGTAATAACCATGCTTACCGTTTCAAGCCTTATCATCACTTTACGATCGCCCCTTACCACGAGCGTACCATTCTCAAGGACGTCAACAACTCTGACGGTAAATTCGGACTCCAGTGTGTCCGACGAACTTGTTGATCCTGACCCATCAAAAGAGCTTGATGCTTCAACCTTATAGTCGGGGCCCATCGGCATATACCCCTTTTCGGAGGCGGTTGCTACAAACTGGTGCATGCTCTGAAACATATTTTTCGATCCTTCCAGAGAACTACCGAATATCGGGGCATCGGCCTGAGCCTTCGCGGTCTTCGCGGTTTTCATGTCTTCAGTCTTCTTCGACGTATTTTTTTCTTCGATTATTATGGTAAGCAGATCCCCAATCTTTCTGGCCCGCTGATTTGAGTACATATTCAGGGCTAGAGTGATATTGTCGTTGGGGCTGAGGTCGGCAAACGCTCCTGCACCAGCAACTGATATCGCTAGGAATAATGTCGTTTTTTTCATATCAAACACCTATTGTTTTAAATTCTCTTTCGCGCCGTTTTTTCTTCCGTAAGTTCAACATCGATCACCTTTTGCGATGAATTGTTCCTCACTTTTATAAAGTCGCCAAGTCGTCCATTTTCAAGTACCGTGGCGGCCACTCTTACTGAAAGAGCCCCCGATATGCATTCAACCCATATGATGTCGCCCTTCTTCGCGCATACCGGCATAAGTACATCCGATGTCCTTATGAATTCGCCGCTGTTTACCTTTTTCGCAACTTCCTTGCCAATGCAGTCTGCCTCGTCGAGAATCATATCCCGCGAACTGCCGTCTATCCACATCGGTGCCGTTTTGAGGTCGCCCTTCCGTATTATCTGGCCTTTTTGAAGACTATCGGCCGCAACTATGACGTCTACCTTCCTTTGTATCACCGGATTTATAGCAAGAATGTCCTTCTGCCGTCCGTCCATATCGTATAGAATGATGCGAAACGCTACAGTTCCGAGCATTTTGCTGCTGGAGTAGGATTTCACTTCAAGTTTGCTGAATTCCCCGGCTTTCGACAACAAAAGTTCATCATTCGAGTTCAAAAGAACATCAACCTCCCAGTCATTCCACGGAGGGTTACCCTTGATATAATCTGCTATTTCCCTTCTGGCCCTGTCCAAATGCTCAGAACTCTTCAGTCTCCTGACCGTTATGTATGAGGGCCCGCGAAGCTGTACATTCATCAGTGAATTATAATTCTGCAGAACACACGCAAGATCAACGAGAGAAAGCGTCTTTTCCCTTTTTTCAGAAACTTCTACAATATCAAACTCCAGCTCCTCGTCCGAAAGCATTCCCTTGTTTATAACAAAATCCTTAAGCTTCACCGCGTTCCTGTCCGATTCAACGCGTTCCTTTATGTTTATCGTCCTCTTCACGGTTTCCGGCGATGCCTTGACCGAAAATGCCAGCTGTCCGCAAAGCATTCCTGCCGCAAGCACTGTCCATATCATGGCATTTCTTATTTCATTCGAGAACGAGTTCATTTATCAATCCCCTGCTTTATCTTGTTATTTCAAGTTGACTATATTTCTAAGCATTTCGTCGGCGGTGGTTATTGACTTCGAGTTCATCTCGTAAGCCCTCTGAGCCGCAATCATGGCAACCATTTCCTCAACGATTTCCACGTTCGAATTTTCCAAGTAATGCTGGGCTACGTATCCATAATTATTTTCGCCGGGATTACCCGTTTCGGGGGCACCGCTGGCCTCTGTCTGAGAATACCTGTTGAACCCGTTGTATATCAACCCCTCAGGGTTTGGAAATCTCGCAAGCTGAATGCGGCCCGCGTTCGTTATCGCGCCGCTCAGATAATAAGAAACCGTCCCATCCGATGCTATGGTTATTGATGTCGCACTCGGATCGATAGTCGGGAATCCTGTTATTTCGTAACCTTCCGCGCTAACAACCTTTCCTGTCGCATCCATGTGCAATCCACCGTCCCTGGTATAGGCCGTAGAACCATCGGGAAGCTGAACTTGAAAAAAACCAACCCCCTCTATCGCAATGTCCAAATCTGAGCTCGAAGCCTGCAACGGGCCCTGCTCAAAATTCTTGGATACCGTATTCGTCATAACCCCGGTACCAATCTGTATCCCCGCCGGTAGATACGAAACAGATGAACTTGAACCCGGCATCGCAACTTCCTCATAGAGCATGTCCTGAAAGTGCGCGGTACTCCCTTTGTAAGATGTTGTATTAACGTTAGCTATATTGTTAGCTATCGTGTCAACCCTGAGCTGCTGTGCTTCCATGCCGCTCGCCGCTATCCACAGTGTCCGCATCATGGTTTGATTCTCCTTATTTTATTCTTGCTTTTTTCTTTTTAAGTTCATGCGCCGTATGCCGCGCGTTCCGCACTTCCCTGATCCATAAGCATCTTTAGAAGCTTCTGACCCGTTTCAAACTGGCGCTGACACTCAATCATTGCGACCATGTCATGCACGGGTTCCGAATTCGCCGATTCCAAGAAATTGTTCATCAGTTTGAATTTCTCAGGCTCCTGAGGCTTGATCTGCCCCATATTCCCATCCGCGACAGAAAAATAATTAGCGGATAATCTGACAAGCTTGTTCTTATCTCCGACATCGGAAATTTTAATCTTCCCGATTTCCTTCATCATGTAGTTCGCGTCGGCACCCTGCCTCACTCGAAGCAGACCGTCCCCTGTAACCTGCAGTGTCGCAAGATTGTCATCGGTCGAGAATTGTATTTCTCCGCTCTCGCCCGAGACCGGATAGCCTTCAGATGTGACAAGCTTGCCATCACTGGATACAAAAAACGCGCCATTACGTGTGTAGAGCGTCCTGTTATCATTAGTAGTCATTTCAAAAAAACCGTCCCCCTCGATTGCAAAATCAAGCGGACGGCTGGTATTTCTAAGGTTTCCCTGTGTAAAATCGACCCTCACCTCGCCAGGCGTCGTACCATTCAGATCGTCCTGCAGCTCAGTACTGAGCGCATTTTTGAATTCCTGGGAAAGCACGTATTCTCTTTTGAAGCCGGGAATGTTCACCGCCGCTAGATTGCGAGCTATAACTTCCTGTCGCTTCATATCGAGAATCATTCCGGAGGTCGCTGTATAGAGTGTGTCTGACATCTTTCCTGAATCCTTTTTTAGTTTCTGGAATAGATTTGACGCAGGGGGTGTGCCAGTTTTTTTAGGAGTTTATTTCAGAAAAGCGAAGCAAGACTTGCTTCCCTCGCCGAGTAGAGCGCGAATTCTTTGTAGCCAGCCAGCGTTGCCAGCTCGACGGCATCCTTGAAATTCGCCGCGACTTCGCTAGGATGGTGGGCATCAGAACCCAGCGTAATCGTAAGTCCTCGGAATTTCGCCAGCTTCAGGATCTCCAATGATGGATATATTTCCTTCACCGGCTTTCTCAGGCCAGAGGTATTAAGTTCAATGGACATATTTTTTGCTCCCGCAAGTTCAAAGGCATAGTCTGCCTTTTCCATAAATTTCTTCATCTCGCAGGGAAAATGCCCAAACTTCTTCGGCAAATCCATATGCCCTATTATCTCAAAGTCAAAATTCATTATATACTCAGTCAGCAAGGACGCGTAATTCGCCCATACCCATTCCTGCTTCCCGGGCTTCGCCCATTCTTCAAGCATAGCCGGGTTGTCAAACGGAAAATCGTCAACATAATGTACCGAGCCTATGATATAGTCAAAGTTCCCTGACTCCACCTTCTCCCGCACAATCTCCATCTGCCCTGGCACCCAGTCAACCTCAAGACCGATACGCACCTTTACCTTTGAGCCTAAGGATTGAAGTTTGGCTGTTATATCACGGTAAAGACCGTATTCCTCCACGGCCATCCGGCACTCAGTATCGTAGCCATCCGGCCACGGACAATGATCAGAGACCCCGATTTCCGCAAGTCCAGCCCTCTCGGCCTGGCGTAGATACTCCTCGGGCTCGCCGGAAGCGTGTTTGCAAAGATATGTATGTGTATGGTAGTCCGCAAGCATAAGAGCCGAAAGCCCTCACAATATTAAAGAAAAACTCAGCTCACGCCACGTTGTACCTGGCGTTCGAGCATTGAAACGGTTCTTCTCATGTTTTCATCTTTTTCGCAATCGGATCTGACTTTTTTCACCGCGTGTATCACTGTAGCGTGATTCCTGCCGCCGAAAGCCATTCCGATTTCAGGAAGCGAAAACGCCGTAAGCGTCCTTGTAATATACATGGCTATCATGCGTGGCTCGACTATGTTCTTCGGCCTTCTTGAACCCGTCAAATCATGTACTCTCAGCTCAAAATAATCGGCAACAGATTTGAGAATATTGTCTATGGAAATTTTTTTGCCGCTGGCATCTTCCTCGATAAGCTTGCCGAGCAGCTCTTCCGCTTTCTGTACCGTAATCTTACAGTTCGACATCGCCGACGAAAAGGCCACAAGTCTCAGAAGTGCGCCCTCAAGCCTTCTGATGCTCGATGTAATATTCGAAGCCAGAAAAAATAAAACATCGTCGTCAAGTTTTATCAGGTGCTCCTGTTGTTTCATACGCAGGATTGCCAGGCGCGTCTCAAGGCCCGGCGCTGTTATCTCGGTCGTAATGCCCCATTCAAAGCGGGAAACAAGCCTTTCCTCAAGCCCGTGTATCTCACAGGGCTGCTTGTCGGAAGTAAGTATTATCTGCTTGTTTCCGTTGTAGAGCGTATTGAATGTGTTAAAAAACTCTTCCTGGAGCTGTATTTTGTTCGCGAGCTGGTGGACATCGTCAATAAGAAGCACATCAACGTTCCTGAAATGTCCCCTGAACTCACCGTGTTTCTTCTGCTGAAGCGAGTCTACGTAGCTGTTCAGGAAAGATTCGCAGGTTGTATATTCGATCCTAGCTCTCGGATTGTGCTGGAGCACCTCGTGCGCAACTGCCTGAAGAAGATGCGTCTTCCCAAGTCCTGTGCCTCCATAAATATAAAGAGGATTATATACGCCTCCGGGCGACTGGCCCGCAGTGAGCGCTGCGGTATAAGCATAACGATTTTCCTCGCCAACAACAAAGTTCGCGAAGGTATGGCGCTGAAGACAATTCGGGGCCTGAGCATTGACTACGCTTTTGGCGTTCGGTACTGCTGCCGTCGTCCCACCGTTGACAAGTTTCTCGGGACATTCCTCCTTGATTTGCACACTTTCAGGCGGAAGGTATCCCAGCTTAAGTTCCAGCGCGGTCTCCTGTCCCATCGCGGCACTGAGAGCCTCCGCAAGAATATCCTCGTAATTGCTAAGAAGCCAGTCCGCAAAAAAATCGTCTGACACTCCAAGCACTATTTTGCCATCTTTGAAATCCACGGGAACTATCGGGTTGAACCAATGTTCGAAGGTCTGAACAGAAACCTTCTTTTTAAGTTCAACGCACGCCATTTCCCATGCGATATTCACATCTGAAATGCCCTTAAGCATTTTATTTCCCCTCACACAAATAAGTAAAGTTTAACAGCCACAAAAGCCTAATATTAACCCCATTCGGCGAAATTCCAAACCCTTACACAAAAAACATCCTAAGACTTTCTGCGAAAGGTCATTAAGGCACAGCTCCGAAGAAAGTCAACAACTTGCAAACAGGTTATTAACAGGCACCGGGTCTACCCCCACGGACGACAGTAAAGAATCTAACAGAATAAGCGAAGAAATCAAACAAAAAACTTATATTTTTTATAAGTTGTCGAATCCTTGCTCAAATTAAGACACTTAGGCGCAATATATTTACCAACAACAACTTACAGCACATCAAAGGCCTGTCACTCCCTTAAAACGACTATAGGCGCTGCCCCATCCCGAAGAGGCCGCCTTGTCCGGCTTGAATTCCGGAATATCGAAGGAGTCCCTTATCAGTCCCCTGGCGAGCGCAAGATTCGGAATAGCGCCATCTGCCATTGCCTGAGTGCAAATATTGCCAATCGAGGTAGCCTCGACAGGTCCGGCATATACAGGAATCCCGACACAGTCGGATGTAAGCTGCATCAGGAGAGTATCCCTCGTCGCACCGCCGACCATGTTAAGGCACTCATAATTAACACCCAGCAGCTTTTCAAGCTTTTCTATTTTGTATCTGAAACAGAGCGCCAGCGAATCATATATGCAACGAAGAAGCGCGGCATCGTCTTCAATAGCCCCCTGCCCGCTCTCTTTGCACGAGCGCCTGATATTTTCAGGCATGTCGCAAGGAGTAAAAAAACGCTTATCGTTCGGATTGATAAAATACTTGAACGGTTCCGCTGATGAGGCTAGTTTTGACATTTCGGCAAAGCCGATAGGGTTTCCCTTTTCATTCCACACGCGCTTTGTCTCCTGGAAGAGCCATGAGCCCATTATGTTGGTAAGGAACCTTATGCTGCCGCAGAGCCCTCCCTCGTTCGTATAATCCGAATCCATCGCATCCATTGAGAGAATCGGAGATTTAAGCTCTGCGCCAAGCAAGGCCCATGTGCCGCAACTGATGTAGGCCCATTTTTTCGACTCATCGGCAGGAACGGAGGCAACAGCGGAAGCCGTATCGTGGCTTCCCACGTACATTACGGGAACAGGCCCGCAATTCAACTCATTCATGATTTGAGGGGAAAGAGTTCCCGCAACGGTTCCCGGCATCTTTATTGAGGGAAAAAGGCCGCACGGAAGCCCCAGCATTGAAATGAGCTCCCTGTCCCAATCCCTCTTTTCAGCGTCCACAAGGTTGCTGGTGGACGCAATAGTATATTCGCATGATTTCTTACCGCAAAGCATATAGGTTATTGCGTCGGGGACGAAGAGAAGCGTATTGCCTTCTTCGAAGTCGCCGGGATGCTTTTCCCTGTGTGCGGCCAGCTGGTAAATCGTATTCAACTGCATAAATTGAATACCGGTCCTCTCATAAAGTTTCTCTTTAGGAATTACGGAAAAAACCTTTTCAGGCATGGAATCCGTACGCGGATCGCGATAATTATATGGAAGACGAGCACAGCTCCCATCCTTCTTAAGTATGACGTAGTCGACGCCCCAGGTGTCCACAGCCATCCCCGAAATATTTTTCTCAACGGCAAGTGCCTTTTTCAGTCCTGTTTTTATTTCTGAACAAATGGAACCGAAATCCCAGTAAAGAGATCCTTCCATCTCAACGGGGCCGTTGGAAAAACGATGCACCTCTTCGAGCGAGAGCTTTCCATTTTCAAGGATTCCGAGTATTGCCCTTCCGCTTGAAGCGCCGAGATCGAAAGCAAGATAAGTCTTTTTCAAAATAAAATTCTCCACATTTAGGTTCAATGCCTAATATCGCACAAATCCTTTTACATATCAAATTCAATGCTTCCCCTTCACCGCGACAACGTAAAGATTCTGCCCCAGCGGCGGTTCGATGATATTTTCAATAAACTGTTGCGCGGGAAGTATTACTTTGTCGAAGAGTGCAATCTGCGAAGACTTCTGACTCGATATTTTAAGAATCCTG
The DNA here is from genome assembly GCA_001804785.1 of Lentisphaerae bacterium GWF2_45_14. GTDB lineage: Bacteria > Verrucomicrobiota > Lentisphaeria > Victivallales > GWF2-45-14 > GWF2-45-14. The sequence continues at coordinate 36,646 of MHBG01000073.1, read as the reverse complement.
TTATTCAGAAACCATCCCCAGAAACCGGCAAAATTGCAATATCTCATTAATTCGATTCTAAACCCAGCCAGCTCAAGCTTATTCGCAATATCTTTTTTGGTATAACGCCGAAAGTGCTTCAAATGCCTGTCCATACTGCCGAAGAGACACATAAAGGCCGGCACAAAAACAAAAAGCACACCATTCTCCGCAAGCAGGGAATTACATATACGGAACGCCGCGACATCTTCTTCTATGTGCTCCATGACATTATAGCTGAAAATCAAGTCGAATTCCCCAGTGCCGCAAGGAAGGGCCTCGGGAAATGAACCATTTATGATTTCACCATGGATACCGCTCGCAGAGATAAGTTTTTCAAGCGACGGGATACAGGATTTTTCCGGTTCTATGCACGTGTACGAAGATATCTTATCGGCAGGACACGAGAGGGCCATGGACGTGACGTTGCCTATCCCCGAGCCTATTTCAAGAATTCTTCCCCTTATGTAAGGCTTGAGAAGGCTGAAGAGAAATTTTCTGTAATTCTGTGCGTCAGACATCAGTTCCTGATCAGAATATACGAAGCTTGAAGCCATGTTCCTCCAGATATTTTTTTATGGAAAATACATACACCGCGGCAAAAACACAGAGTAGCGGCAACGCCGGAAGCTGATAACGCGGCATATTTATCGGACCCGGCACGAAAAGATAGAATTCGACGAAAGCCAGAAAACACAGCAGCATGAACCATTGCCTTTTCCAAAGCGACCTCAGAAGAAAAGCACCTGCCGCACAATAAGTACAAAATGCGATAAGCAACAGCGGCATAACCATGAACAACGGTCCATAACCGGACTTAAAGTAATGCTTTACCGCGGCGACAATCCCGTGACGGCTCAAGACATCGAAGGTGCCGCGCTCACCGACAGTAATTCCGAGATTCTGGAGGAAGCTGGGAGCATCAGGGAAAAGAACATACGGCCTGAAATGCAATCCCAGATAGGTAAACGGGGCATCCCCTACCATTGAGTAAAAACGCTTTTCACCCCAAGCGATACGACTGCCCGCGTCCCTATAAAGCCCAGGATGTTTTTCAAACTCGTCCTTCGCCTCGGCAAACAGGCGAGCCCTCACCTTGCCCTGGTCATCACCTGTCATCTTGCTCAAAAGCACGGCGCCATTGTGAAAAACAATATCTCCCGATATTCCGTCAAGTCGCCACCCTGCCCCGCAAAGTTTGTTGCGCAACACCCACGGCCCTATTATAATACCAAAAATGAGAACGGCGCAAATCGAAGCCCCGCCCTTTTTCTTTAACGACAGATTCCCCATCAAAATAAGGACAAGACATGGCGCTATCCAAAACTGATTAAGCGGCCTTATCAACGCTCCAAGCGAAGCAAACCCTATCGAAATCAGCAGATAAAAGAACATCTTGCTGTAATAAAAGCGAAAGAAAAAATACATCTGCACGGCGGCAACACAGGCAAATAGAGTATCCGAAAGAAACATCGGCCCCAACGCAATCGAAGTTATGTTAAGAGCAAAGAGAAGGGACGCAACAGCCCCGACCCGCCAACCCGCAACGTAATCACCGGTATAGAATATGACCACACATATCAGTGCGCTCAGAAAACATGACACAATCACACAGAACGGCAGACTGTTATTGCTGATAAAAAGCAGTGCCGCAAGATAGGCAGGATAGCCGGGAACCCTCACCACAGCCGGAATACCCGACCCCGGCGCCGTATTATATGCCCCGTCCTGAAGGATTGAAAGCGCTATATTGTAGTACTGACTCGAATCAGGACGGAACAAAAGTTTTTCAGGTTCACTCATCCCAGGAATCGCACAGAGAAGCCGTATCGCTAACGCAATTATAAAAATACTAAGCATAGCATAGAATTTACGACGGCAATCGCGAACCAGAGAATGCTCGGATAAGATTGAGGTGAGTTTTTTTCTTTCGGACGATATCCCTGCAAACCTCCAGTAGAGCGCACACCAGAGCCCTGAAACGCCGTCGGTCCACTTAATCTTCTTGCCTTCTTCAAGCTTTCTCGGCCTGTAGGTTACGGTAACCTCCTTTATCGTGTAGCCCAGCCGCAAAAGCTTTGCGGTAATTTCGGGTTCCCACTCGAATTTATCCCCTCTAAAGAGCAGTGTTCTTATCAACTTGCCGTCAAAGGTTTTATAACAGGTCGGCTCATCGGTAAGGTCGCTTCCATAAAGCAGATTTATCCAGTACGTAAGAGTAAGCCCTCCGATATAAAATGACGGTGTAGAATAAATCCGGTTACGATTGGAAAGCTCCCTCGAACCGTAAACGACTTTTGTTTCGCCGTTCAATATCGGGTCGATACATATCTGGTAATCGGCTGGGTCATATTCGAGATCGGCATCCTGAATTATAACGATATCACCGCTGGACTTGATGATTCCCTCGCGAACTGCGGATCCCTTGCCGCCGTTCGCCTTGTCTATGTAAAGAGTACTGAACGAGGCGGTATCGGGATTCTCAAGCCGCCATTTCAGGATGATATCCCTGCTTGAATCGAGCGAACCGTCGTTGACAATGACAAGTTCCTTATTTATCGCGAGCGGCGCATTTTTCACGAGTTCGAGGAGCTTTTTTATAGTGCCCTCCTCGTTGTATACGGGAATTATTATTGAGAGAGTTTTCTGTTTCATAACGGCTCCAGTGAAAAGAATAAAATTTCAGCAGGGTTCGCAGCTTCTATTTTTAGCATGGACTCACGCGAAATCCCCGGGTTCTTACTTATAAGAAGAGCTTTATAGGGAACGGTCTTTGGCGTAAGAAATGTATTCAGCAACAGCCATCCATGCCTTGATTTGAGCTCTGATATCAGCGCATAGGCTTTATCCCGGGATACTATATTAAGCGCCATTACGGTTATCCCTGAAAAAACCTTCCCCGTGAATGCCAGGGGAATGAGCCTGTAAACCCTGCCCTTAATATTCAATGGATACTCAATGACCTTATCCGACGCCGGCGGCTTTATCGAAAGACAGGCATTGTCCTTAACATCTATTCCGCTTATATCATCGTTAATTACATTTATGAAAAGATATTCCTTTTTCTCAGAAGGAACTCGCCGAATATTGTCAGAAGGCGCATTATTGTTGTTTCCGGCAATGGGCAGCCCTTCACCCGCTGGATATGCGATAAAAGCATCTAAGGGCACCTGATCGCTTATCAGCGGAAACGCCCTTGCCCAGTCGAGCGGCGTCCAATTTCTCAATTCCCTCTTCCCGCTAAAAAAGGCGAGAGAAACCACAAGGAGTCCCGCAAAGAGAGCAAAAAGCCCACGATTCATGCGGTCATTAATTCTCTTTGCAATAAGCTTTTGAACAGCAAGAACTCCGCCTGAAGCCGCGATGCAGGCGAAGGGGATCAAGGGAAGATAGGCCCGCGCCGGACCAAGCGTTGTCAGAGGCGCACAGAGAAACGGAAAAAGAAATATAAAGAGAAAGGCTCCAAGAAATAACCTCAGCTTTTTATCGAAGAACATAAGAAGTGAAAGCGGTACGAGGAAACTTCCACAGTCTCTTATTATTATATAAATGGCGTCACCCCATCCGAAAAGAGTAGCCGGACTGTTGCCGAAAGCTTTCTTCCCCGCCTGAAATTGTTCAAAATTGAGAGTATACCAGAAAACACAGAAAAGAGCTGTTACTCCAAACGCCGTAATAAGGGGAATATTCTGCCTAATCGTTCCGGAAATATCTTTCATGCACAGCTTCGGAAGCATTGCGACAATAAAAATGGGAACGATAAACAGTATTGATGTTGACAGCGTAAGAATCGCGGCTATGGACGCCGCGCAGACTATTCCCGGGCCAAGCACTCTCTTATTTCGAGTATAAAGCATTATCCCCACAGCGACAACGGCGATAAGAAAGGCTTGAAGCATGTAGCCGCGCGACGTCTGCGAATAATGTATAAGAGCGCCGCTAAATGCGCAAAGGACAGCACTGTAAAAAGCGGCGATTCTTGAGTTCAGAAGCATCCGTGCAAGATAAGCGATTATTCCGATAAGCGCCATTCCGGCAAGGAAGGCATCGAACCTCAACGCAAAAACACCAGGGCCGAATGCAGCAAAGGCAGATTTTACAGCGAAACTGTGAAGCGGGTGATTGTTCGGAGTGGTGAGGTCCGTAAATATTTTATTCAGAGATTGACTCGTATAATGCTTCAAGGTCCAAATCTCGTCATACTCAAGACCACGGCTAATCAAATCATCGAACCTCAGAAAAAAACCGATAACAACGACAATAAATGTCATACTACAAAGAATCAGCCTATTTTTCCGTATAATATTATATTTCACTGCCCCTCTGCATCGCCTTCCTCAAATTATAAACGTGTTTTAAATTAGCCTGAGTACGACTGTTTTCAATCCGAGGGGCCGCCATGTGACAATTTTTACCAGCAGAGACAATAAGCCTCAGGTAATAATTGAGACAAAATGTCACAAAGCATAAAAGAAACAACAACTCAACTTGAATTGTCATGTACCTAACAACAAAGGGGTTACGTCTAATAAAATCAGTTTGGCATACCCTCTGCTAAAGGTAAGGCAGGAAACGAAAAAAAACAAAATAGGAGGTTTGAAAAATGTTCTGGCCAATCACAAACGATTATGCGGACCCGTTCGAAAGTCTCAGCGGCCTTCAGCGGGAAATGAACCGGCTCTTCGAAAGCGCAAATAAGGACACGTTCCCGTCCGTAAACGTCTATAGAAAAGAGAACGAAGTCCTGCTGACCGCCGAACTGCCGGGAATGCAGCCTGCCGACATCAACGTGAGCGTGCAAGGCGACACCATACAAATAGAAGGAGAAAGAAAAAAAGAAACACCACCCGACCTGAAGACATGGCACAGGCGCGAACGCGGCTCAGGCAAATTCCTCAGGGCCTTCAGGTTGCCTTATGATGTAGACGCCTTGAAGATAAGCGCGAAATACAAAAACGGCGTACTCTACATGTCCATGCCGAGGGCTGAAGCAAGTAAGCCGAAAAAAATAGCCGTAGCAGCCGAGTAAAAGGAGGTGAGTATCATGTCAAACAAACTTGCAAAATCAAATCATCTGCCCGAGCAGCATCACGAAGACGATAAACGCCCGGTTTTCAGTCCGGCGGTGGATGTATATGAAACCAAGAGTGATATCCAGATAATAGCCGATATGCCGGGAGTCGAACAGAGCGCGCTCGACATCACGTTCAACGACGACATACTGTCGCTGACGGGAGCACAGTCCGAAGCCGTCCCTGAAGGATTCAACCTCCTCCACGGCGGCGCAAAGACAGGCGTCTTCAAGAGATCGTTCAACATCCTCTCCGACATCGATGCTGAGAAGATTAGCGCAAAAATGAATAACGGAGTACTCAGAATAGTTCTTCCGAAATCAGAAAAGGCGCAACCGAGAAAAATAGAAGTCACCGCTGATTGATTGAAAGTGAAAGAATGCCGCTCCTGGAAAAATCAGGGGCGGCAGTTTTTTATTTTGTCAGCTTTATCCTCTGAAATCCTTCGCTCGGGCGGGAAGATTGTTATATTCGCAGTAGCGGTCAAAGAGCCCGCCTGCTTGGAGATAGGCGCTGTTCGGGCTCATGAAATGCGAGAACTCAAACGTGATTGCACGTTCGACACCGGCTTTTTGGGCAGCCTTCAATTTTAGCAGCATTTTTTCCCATTTAATCGGCAGGAATTTGATTGGCATATCGCGATCGAACGACTCGCAGTTTGTCCAGCATTCCATGCCGTAACGTGTCGCCAGCGCTTTATTCACGACCATAAAATCAGCCAGTTCATGGTAGTCACAATGACCGTCCTGGAAAGCCATGATATCCACCGCGCCCTGAATGCCGGATAGGATTTCATTCCATTCCTTAGAATGCGTGTCGACGCCGATAGAATCTTTTGCATTTATTTCAGGGCTGAAAGCCCATACCGCCTTAACGCCTTTGATATAAGGAGAGATCAGGACAGGCAATCCGCCTGAGATACTCTTGCAGAACTTACCCATCTCGGCATAAATATCGATAATCCCAAGCTTAGCCCGTCCGACTTCCTGAGTCAGATACCAGCCCTTAAACGCCTTGCGGTGCCCGTACTTTTTCCATACTTCTTCGACGACGGCCTTGTTTATATCGAGTTCTTTTCGATATTCGCCGTTATGCCAGTAGCACCCTGAGTCGTAGGTGCCGAGAAAAAACTTCATGCCGTATTTTTCGGAGAATTCCAGGTACATATCAACCAAATCGACTGGAGGCATATATCCGTTCTCGCGCTTCGCAAGCACTTCCGAAGGATAGGTCATCCAGCGCTTATGACCGCTACGGATAAGGACCACCGTATCGATTCCCATTGCATGCATCGCCTTGAAGTCGCAATCCCACTCTTCACGTCCCCAGTTTTGATGCGGAATGTCATGCGAAATTTCGTCCAAAAACGTTCCTACAATCTTCATGATTCCTCCCTTATAACTACTTTTGCTTCTATTGATTTAAACAGGCGGCGACCTGATTTCGTCACAAACGGCAACTCTCACGCTCAACAATCTTCGGATTAAGAAAAACCGATTCCACATCGGTCTCCCCGGCGATAAGACGTAAAAGCAAATCGGCGGCAAGCTCTCCCTGCTCCATTCGCGGCTACGCAACCGTGGCGAGGGCCGGCGTATTGTTCCTGCGGGTTTTTGATATATCGTTTCGACAGTAACGATATATTATATCGCAAAAAAAGTCAACGATTATTCGTTTCAGAAGATGAAAAAATCAGATTGGCAATCAACACAAGGAGCCCCGCATTACTGGCATTCGCGGAAAAATTTCGCAGCTACAGTTTTTTTGATGGTTTCCACGCTATATTGTATAGAGAAGGCCGGGACATGAAAGTAAACCCGCTTTCCGAAAGTCTTCTAAAGTCGGCAGATTCCCTTATGAGTAACCGAAAATAAGGCATCACAAACAGAAAAATGCGTTTTTTTGCTGTTTTTTACAAAAGTCGCTATATCTTTTCTTCAGAACTCCGATTATCTATATTAAGAACAGTTTTAAAGGAAGAGATTATGAACTCGGAAGACGGGAACAAATTATATGTAAGGGTTGACGGCTCGACGGAGATATTCGCCAAGCCGGAAGATGCCTCGCGCCCCATTGAGTTCATTGAACTCGTCGATAGACTGTCCCAGTCACTCTCAGAACTGAGCGCACTTGATAACTCAGAGAAGCTCCGTGACGATGCGATACGGAACGGAAAGGCCATAATAAAGAACTGGCAGCCACTCTCTGACGAACAGATTGACAAGATACTGTTCAGCATGCGCGAAGAACTGGCAGCACGCGGGGCCTGAGGGCTTTTTCAACTTTTCCTTTAAGTTGTCGCCTTCCCCTTTCGCCTTCAGGCCTGTCGGCAGTGTTCGCTGATTATCCGCAGGAAAGAAGCTCAATGCTTTCGTTCTGAAATCTTATTATTTCTCAATTTTTCTTCATGAAAAGTTTTCTGAACCTGCGAAGAAGCGGACTTGCGAATATTCTTTCCTGTTTTTTGAAGCGTCCGACACTGTCCGGCGCGGCGATTCTCGGGATCTCATCCTTCCGAGCAAGTGCCGTCACAGCGTCCTTATTCATAGTAAAAAGCATCCTATATCCGCAATTGAGGGCGCTTTTTATGGAAAGTGGCGAATAATGGCCCCATGGCCAGAAGAATGAGGTGGGGCGAATCGAAAGCTTGTCGGAAATAATGCCGGAGCAGGAATGGAAGTCTTCTTCTATCCGTTTAAGGAATTCAGGTTCGGTCTCGCCGGCAATAAGAGCCCCTGCTCCGAGCTCCCGGCAGATCTGGAAACGAGCTTCATCGTCGGGAGCATGCTTAATAAGTTCCTTGAATTTCTCATCGGGAAATGTCCGTGGCGCACTCAGCGAGCTTCTAAACTCGGCACGCGGCGCACCTAAAAAGGGGGGGGCGCCCAATGCATATTCGAGCGTCCAGTGGTCAAAGGCGGGATAAAAGCCGCGAACTTTTCCCAGAGACTGGAAGGAACCGAAGTGGCTGTTACCGTGCGCCTGAATGTCCCAAAGGGAACTTTCTTTCATCTTAAAGAGTTCGCTCCAGGTAAGAAATGAGGACTTGTCAATGCCATAGGCGGCAAGTCGCAGCGCCTCTTTGTAGTCTGTTATTTTAAACTCCCCTTCCCGTTCGGGGGCTCCTGCGAGGGCGGTATTAAGTGCAAGGACGGCCCTGATCTTGTACTTCTCAAGGACTGGCGAGGCGTAGATAAAATTATCTGCCCAGCCATCGTCGAAACTTATCATCGTATAAGGTATTGAGCGGTCGAGTTTACCGTCCAGCCATTCTTCAAGTCCTGCCGTATCAAGGAAACGATATCCCTTGGCGGATAGATATGCGATCTGCGCTTCAAATACATTTACACCTACCGCACCCGGTCCGCCCTCAGGCAGCACCCTGTGATAAGTCCAAACCAGAACAGATTTTCCCATAAAAATTCCTAAGTATAGATGTAACAGGTTCAATGTAACGGAATTTAATAAAAATCCAATGTAATCAGACTTGTTTTTTCGTATAAAATAACCATCTTAAGAGTTGAGTTTTTTATATAACCGCAACAGGGGTCGCCATGCAAAAGTCCAAACTTGAAAAACATGAGCTAAGGCAGCTTCTTGAAGCGAAAAACAGCGAGGGTCTAAGAAAAAGATTTAGCCAGACAGACCCTGCCGACGCAGCCGATCTCATGGAGGAGCTTGACCCCGAAGATATTGAAAGGGTGTTCAGCTCGCTCGACGACGAGACGGCTTCGGATGTTATAGTGGAAATGGAACCGGAAAACATCGACGAGGTTATGGAAAAACTGCCTCCCGAAAAAATCGCCCGCATCGTATCGGAAATGGCACCCGATGATGCCACTGACTTTCTGAGAGAACTCGACCCCGAAGAACAGAAATCGGTATGGGACCTGCTGAATGGCGAAATAAAAGAAGAACTCAAAAGCCTTCTCGGCTATGATGACGATTCCGCCGGGGGGATAATGACACCCGAACTCTGCGCCGTCAATGGCACCGCGACAGTGCAGCAAGCCATAGACGCGCTCGGCAAAGAAGAATTCTCCGATCCTATTTTCGTAATATTCGTCATCGATGATGAGAGAAAACTAAGCGGCTGCGTAAATATTTCCACACTCATCACAAAACCCCGCAACGTTCTGATTAAGGACATCGCAACCCCTGTCCCGATAGTCGCGGCCGTTGACGATGACCAGGAAAAAATCGCCAACAACTTCAGGAAGTACGACCTGCACGTGATGCCCGTCGTTGACAAGGATAACAGGCTGATAGGCCGAATCACCGCCGATGACGTGATGGATGTAATGCACGAGGAGGCCAGTGAAGACTTAGCAAGAATGGCCGGCGCACCCGACATCGAGCAGAATGAGGATTCCCCGTTCAAAATAGTAAAGCTCAGGCTTCCGTGGCTTATGATAACCCTCATCTCAGGAATGCTTGTAAGCCTTATCGTCAATAAAATAATCAGCCTCAACAGCGCGATAGGACTTGCGGCATTCGTCCCTGCCATACTCGGAATGGGAGGCAATACAGGGATACAGGCGTCAATAGTAACGATAAGAAGCATCGCGCTCGGTGAAATCGGATTCAACAAATTGTTCAAAGTTCTTTTCAGAGAAATATTCGTAGGCTTCATCATGGGACTAGTCTGCGGAATAATAATAGGCCTTACGGTATTCACGGCAATAAGCGTTTTCCATACGGGTGGCGACATGGGCCATTCGCCGCTCAGGCTCTCATTCATCGTGGGAGGCTCTATGTGTACCGCCATGACATTCGCCGCCGTATCCGGCTCGATGTTCCCGATATTCCTCAACCAGCTCAAAATAGACCCTGCCGTCGCGTCGGGACCATTTATTTCTACAGGAAATGACCTTTCAGCATCTCTCATTTACATGTTAATGTGCTATATTCTCCTCTCTATCTAAACAAATTGAATCGAATTGTATTAAGAAACATGGAACAGCAGGAAAAATTTAGACCCGACAGGGAGGAAAGCGTTCTCAAATGGTATAAGGCGGCAATCCTTATTTCCTGCGCCTTCGTCATGTTGTATTTTCCCTTACAGATAGGGGACAGGGAGCTTTACTGGCGAGAATCAGATTACGCCGCCGTCGCAAACGAAATAAACTTCATGATGCCGATAACTACCGCTCACGGCAAAATAATCTCTGACACATACCCGCTCTTCCCGTGGCTCGCCGCTTACTGTAACCAGGTACTGGGAATGGATACAGTCATCGCCCTCAGACTTATTTCAATACTTTCATTGGCGGGACTCGCCGTCATTGTATGGGAGACTGGGCGTCGCGCGGCAGGGATTCAGGCTGCGACTGTCGCCGCGGCCGTCATGATCTCATCGAATATCGTAATAGAAAAAACCCTTGACGGCTATCCGAATATGACAGCCCTTCTCTTTCTGTCCGCCGCATGGTTTACGTGGTTTACCTATGGAGCGGTGAGAGGCTCCTGGAACATCGCCTGGGCCGTAAGCAGCTTTTTCTGCGGACTCGCTTTTTACACAATCGGCTGGTCGTCCATTATTTACTTCTTTTTCCCGCTCATTTTCATGAGACGCCCACTGACTGTATGGCAAAAACTCAGAAAACCAGGGTTTTTAGCGGGACTGGGCATCATTCTCTTCTTTGTCCTGATATGGGGTATTCCCAGATGGAGAACGGGGTCAGATATACCTTTCGCAGGCTATCCTTTCTACTCGGAAAACCTTTCGGAATATATAGCTCACATCTTTCTATTTCCCGTTGACACTTTAATGAGGCTGTTGCCATGGGCTATCATAATCTGGCCGCCATTCTGCCCTGCCTACTTCCCTCTGGATAAAAATCCAATATTCTCAAGGTACCTAAGGACAATTGTTATTTCCATATTCGCGCTGATATGCCTCAGTCCCTACACAAAAACAAGGGACATACTTATACTCTGCCCGCCGCTGGCCATCCTGATCGGAATAAACTATCAACTTTTTGCGAGACGGCACAGATTCCAGTATGCAAAATTTCTCAAATTTCTCTCAATTGCCCCTATCCTCGCAGGCGCCGGAATAATAGCATTCTATCTTGTTCCGGTCTCATGGTGGGAGGATATCATTAATCCAAACAGGGGCATCGACTTCAGAGAAAACTCAAAGTATATAATCATGGGAACCGTTCATGGCTCACTCCTGATATTGACAGGAATCTTCCTGATGGTCAAAGCAAAATATGGAATCCGATTGTGGGCGCATATCCTGCTTCTGACCACTTGCGGAATGCTTGTTTTCTGGTCCATAGGTCACCCGTACAAGTCACAGGAAAACTCAAAGAGCAGCCTAGGAATTTATCTGCGCAACGCACTCGGAAAATCATATTCGCCCAGCATGACCGTCTACAAGGACAGCGTAATAGACGGACTATACGGAGAATGCTACTACCTGGGCTGCAACATCAGGGAAATGCGGTCATATTCTGAGCTGCCTCCGGAAAAAGACGAGGTATTCCTTCTCAGCACCGATGTTCCTATATTCACAGAAAGACTCTGGACCAACCTGCTGCCTCGCCACATGCAGCACAAAGACAAAAAAATATATCTATGGAAGGGCGAAAAAGTGGACAAAGCTAAATCATCTAAAAACAAGGAAAATCAGGATGCGGAAACCATTCCTCTGCTTATCTGACGCCGGAACACTAAAGCACTTTCTAACAGAAAATGGGTTTGAAGTCTTCAGAACTAAACAGCTCATCGACTGGATTTTCAATAAAAGAGTGGATGACCCGGCAAAAATGCTAAATATCCCTAAAAAACTGAGGGACGCATTGTCAGAAAACTTCATATGCGCCTCCTCTAAAATTGAGGAAGTATCCGAGGCCGAAGACGGAACAAAAAAACTCCTGATAAAACTTTCCGACGGCAAATTCATTGAGTCCGTAATAATCCCTTCCCGCGAAAGGATCACCTTCTGCTTGAGCTCACAGGTAGGCTGTCCCGTCCAATGCCGCTTCTGCGCAAGTGGGAAAAATGGACTGGAACGAAATCTCAAGGCCGGCGAAATAATTGAGCAGTTCCTTCTAACCTGTGAGACAGCCGGAAAAGCTCCCGACAACATAGTGTTTATGGGCATCGGCGAGGGACTCCTCAACTTCGAAAATCTTTCAGCCGCGCTTCTCACTCTCGTCGATTCGGACCGCTTCTCACTCTCCCCTAGAAGAATAACAGTCTCGACCAGCGGATGGACTAAAGGCATACTCGAACTGGCAAGACTCCGGAAACAGTTCAATCTTGCTCTCTCGCTTCACGCGGCAGATGATAAAATCAGAGAAAAACTTATCCCCGACAAGTTCCGTCGGCCCATATCCGAAATACTTAAAGCATGCGATACTTATAGGGAAAACGTCGGGCGGATGGTAACCTTTGAATATACGATGCTTAAAGGAATTAACGACAGTTCCAACGATGCGGTCGCACTTTCAAAACTGGCACGAACCCATCACGCTAAAGTAAATTTGATTCCATATAACGAAATAGGCTCTCCGAAATTCTCAAGACCGAAGGAAGAAACAATAGGAAAATTCGAGGCAATCCTCGCACGTAACGGAATTCAGTTTACGCGCCGAACCGAGAAAGGCTCGTCCAAATCAGCTGCGTGCGGCCAGCTTAGAGCCGCGCAGCTGAAGAAAAAGAGTTGATCTTATTTAACAAATCCGAATACCGCGCCGGGGTGCCGTCATCACCCCGGACGAAACCTATAAAGTACTCCAGATTAGGAGCTAAGCGCATATAAAAAGGTATCAATATGAATTTACCATTTACACAATTTTATAAGCAGAGCCGAATTCTAATCTATTCTTTTGCTGTTATACTAATGTATCTTTTATTATACCCAATACTGTTGCCATTATCTGAACGTGTAGGATTAGGCAAAATCATGTATGTCGTGTATGAACCCTATGAATTTTTACGGTGCAGAAGTGAATTTATATGGTTTTATTCCGAAGCTATATATGATGTGTATGGCGGAAAAGAGAAGCCGCAAAATAGATTCTTTTTTAAAACACCGCGAAGATTTATAAAATATTATCCGGATGGGATAAAAGATATTGATGTTTATTATCTAGGTGGGAAGAAAAATGGCCTTTTTGAATCCTACAGTTCACAAGGAAAATTGTGGGAAAGGGGTCATTATAAAGATGGTTTGCTGGATGGATTGGCTGAGACATGGTATTCAAATGGGAATAGAAGATCTATAACTTATTATAAAGATGGTAAAACGGTTGGCCATGATATCAAATATTATAAAAATCAAAATGTGAGATATAACATAAACTATAATCAGCAGGGTGAGCCTGATGGGGAGGCTCTGTGGTATGATTCGTCAAGCCACTTGTTAGCAAAAGGCATATATAAAGATGGAGATTTATGGGATGGAACTTTTGTAAGTTACGGGATATGGCTGGAATTTAAAAATGGAATCGTGGTTTTGGCAAAAAGGTTAAAAGACAATCAAATAATTTCTTTGGGAGAAGCCATAGAATCTATAAAAGAATCTTCTTCTATATTCTATCTAGAAGAAGAGGACATCTAGGATAACTGATGCTGTATAGATTTTGGATTTCCCAGTTTCTGGAATAAAGGAAGCAGGTATTGACATCCGAATCAGCCGCGTGCGGCCAGCTCAGGGCCGCGCAGCTGAAGAAAAAGAGTTGATCTGAATCAGTTGTTGTCCTCGATAAGCTGCCACTTCTGAACGGATTGGCCGTCTTCGGCCTTCATAGTACGCAATACCCAGACTTTGCCGGTATAAGTGTCTATCCGGAAAACTCCGCTTTCGGAAGACGCGGCTTCGCCCTTAAGTTCGCTTTTTACTGTATATGGCGCGCCGAACATCAAAAAACGCGAGGTTGTAATAGACGGCGTTATATTCGGTGCTCCACCTCCATTACTGGCATAGCTGTAGAACCCTATGCCGGCAAAGACAAAAACTCCCGCAAATACGGCGGCAAACGTTAAGTTTTTCATAATCCAATCTCCCCCATTTTTTTATTATCAGCGGTCTTCAAATCGTTTTATTGTCGCCCAGAGCTTAGGGCTCTTCAGCATCTGCTGAACAGCTTCAAAAGCCGCATCGCGACAGGTATTGTATACGGCCTCCGGTACTTTGTTTCCATCCATGAACGGCACCTGGGCGCTTTTGGTAACCGAAAAAGCGGTAATCTTCTTTTCACCGGGTTCGTCAAAGCGAACTATTATCTGCAAAGTATAGTTGGCCTTTCCCCAAGCCACGTCAAGGTTCGATTCAGGAACCGACACATGGATAGTAAAGGCATCTATGACTTCACCGCCCGCTTGGTCGAAGACCTGATAGGCCGCGCTCCGGAAGCTGTTAGTCAATATAGCTTTGAGAGGGTAGTAATAATAGTTTGTAAAGAAAAGCGAATCACGCTGTCCGACCAGACTGTCATCACAATGGACCTCAACCCTGCACGGAACATGAATTTTCCGCTTGGATATTTCCTGTGTCTGAGACTGAGTCAGATCCGACATGTTCGGATCTGCCGACGGCATGAAAGTCGAGTTACATCCGGCCGCCAACAATATGACGGCAAAAAAGAGGGGGGCTTTGAATCTTTTCATAATTACTCTATGTCTGCTCCTTTGCGTTCAAATTTTATAGCTACTCCTTCTACCTTCGTCCAAGAAAACTGAACGACGAGAAGATTCATTACATTATACTCCTGTGTTACTTCTATCAAGGCGTTTCCGCCCTTATTTTCGATTGCATTATCCCTGGCATACCTGGAAGGACTCTGCGGACCGAGCGGAATTACCCCTAAGATGATTACACAGGCAGCTCTGCCGACTGTAGGCCCTAGCTTGGTGTAGGTATCTTTAGACGTTATCGGGGTCGACGACGGAGCCATTGTAATCATGCTCGTACAACCGGTAACTGCAAGCAGCGCCGCCGCACAAAAAACTATTAGTATTTTTTTCATTATCAGCCTCTCGTAAATCAGTTATTCAACATCTTCGCCTGCGACACGGAATTTGATTGCATCGCCTTGTATTATCATTTGCTCTGTCCATAGAAGCAGGAAAAACTTATATCTGTTCTCTCCTGTCACGTTTACAAGTGCATCCGCATTGTTCTGTTTCTTGGCGTCTTCAAGGGCATCATGTGCACTCAGCGGACCGAGCGGAATTCCCAGCAGGACTACCCGCCAGTCAGAGCCTTCGGCATTCCTTCTCACGATGGTGTAGCTGTCCTTGGATGTTATCGGCATTGTTGAGGCCGCTATTCCGGCCGGGGCCGAAAAGCATCCGGTGAGAATCATCAGTAACGTGATTCCGGCGGTTGCAGAAATAAAAATTTTCCGCATGGATTTGTTCTCCTTGTCATTTTATTTTTTGTGATGTTTATTTTTTTACAGGTGAGAAACGCAGACGACGCTTTGTGGCCGTCTCGGTAACGTATTTGCCGTTCGTATTCTTAAGGACTGCATCCTCGAGCTGCTCAGGAGTGAGCCTTGTCTCGACCTCGACTATGGAAAAAAGCCTTCTATCAAATTCTCTACGCCAGACATAGGATATGGACGGTGTTTTCTCAAGTGCAGCCATTAATTTATTGAGACTATCCTTGTCAATCTGCTTAAATTCGAGCTGTACCTTCGCGCCCAGATCAAGTTCCGTTATCCACTTGGCGATAATGCGGCGAAAGAGATTGTACGCATTGTTGTCCTTAAACGCCGGTTCCGAGCCGGAAAGCATTGTGAGAAGGTAGTGCCTTACAAGCTGCTGAGGCATATCAAAGGGGAGACTCATCTGGCTTTCTCCCTTGTGGTAAGTGGTTGGGAGAGATACCGTAGCTGCGACTTCTCCGGTATCGGCCCAGACAGCCTGAAGGTCAACACCCAGCGCGACATCCCTGACCTTCACGTCAGGAAAGGGCTCTTTCATCTGACCGACCTGGCCCTTGACCTTCGCTATTATCTTGAAATCTGAAGTACTCTGAATCCCTGCCCTTTTTACCTTCGACTCGAAGTCATCACCGAGAAGCTCAGCCCTCAACGCCTCCTTATCGTCTCTCGCTTTTATTGTCGATTCCTTGAATATTTCAAAGCCTGTTTTCTGGGCCATTTCCTCAAGTAAGGCGGCAGTCAAGGCTCCATCCCCAGAGAAACCTTCGCCTGCTATATCTTCTTTACACTCAACGATTACGCGCGGCGACTGCATCCTCCTCACGAGGAGCCTGAGCGCGAGCACCTTATCCATCTGAGGACTGCCCTTCGAGACCTTCGCCTTGAGCTTCACGGTGTATTCGCTCTTTGCCTTGTCATAATTCTGCGATATGATTTCGTAATCCTCAACATAACCGAATGAAGACGTCATCACGCGGTCATATTCCATCTGAAAATTCTGTACCTTGCTCTCGCTGAGAATATCAACCCCCGCTCCTTGCCTCACTGCGTTCCGCAACGCATCGGCAAGCGCAAGCTCACGGGCGGTATCAGGATTTCCGGAGCCGCGCCCCACAACCTCTACTTCACCCTCGGCATAAAGAAGATACGCAGTAAATACCATCAGAAAAACCAGCAAACTTCTCATATTAAACCTATTCCTTCTATTCCATATTAACCAGCGACGACGCGCCGCTGAGTTCCTTCGTTATTTTTGAGGCTGTCCCCTTGTACAGCACCTTCGCCGCACCGGAGCCATTAACCGTAAGACTTTTTGATGCAGACACTTCAGCATGGGAAGCCCCGCCTGCTTCAATCACTAAATTCGCGGCATCAAGTCCCAAAGCGCTGAGTTTAGATGCGCCCCTCAGCTCCACGGAAAGGTTCTCCGTTTTCCCTGAAATTGTAACTTTGCATGCGCCGCCGCAGGCAATATTTTTCAGTGAAGATAACTTTATATTGAACGACACGGGATTTTCTGATGAATAGGATTTAGACGTGGAAATTGTAAGGATTCCATTTTCGACATCTGTCCCTATACAGTCAGCGATATTCGAGTCTGAGGTTATTTCGAGTTCCATTTTCGTGCCGGAAGTTATTTCAATATTGACGATAAATGCACCGGAAACGCTGATAGAATCAAACGACGCTATTTCCCTTTTTACAGATGCTCTTTCCCCATTTCCCTTAATCATTCCGCTCTCGGATGATTTATCGCCAAGGCTTATGCCGCTGTTGACCGAAGAACCGGAGTCCTGGATATTTACAACATTCTCACGGACGTTGCTTATAACATTTTCACCGGCAAGACCAGCTGCCGACAACATTACGAATAGAGATATAATATTCCTCTTCATTTTTCCCACTCCTATTCCTTATAATTCGGAAGGCTTCGCCTCTTCAAAATAAAGCTTCTTTCCCGGATCTTTTTTCCTGACTGGCTCCGGCGCATTCCTCAACTTCGATATATCCGCGTTCGCGTCAGCGCACTCCTGCCACGACAAATAATAAGGGGCATCCGCTGAAGCATCCGGCAGATTAATATTTTTCCAGCCGCGCTTTACATAATACCGTATCGTTATAATCGCGCCGAAATCGTATTTTACTTTAACGTAAAGATTCCCGCTCGAATCCTGTGAGGGGCCTTCCAGAAGCTGATAATTTTTCTCCTTAATTTCAGGTCGACCGGCAACGTCTTTTTTGTCGCGCGGAAGGTAATCGCTTGACTTGCGCACCTTCCGGTAATCAAGAACTTCCTGCATGGTTTTGCCGTACTTCATTTCCTTTACAACGGGCTCTCGGGCAAGCTTGTCGGCTAGGTCCTTCAGTGCGTCGTAAACCTGTTTCATCGTCACTCCGTCAATCTCTCCGCGCGACGCGCCGTTGGTAATCCCGCGCATCGCCCAGACGTATGCCTCGCGGTAGTCCTTATTATCTATGGCGCGGTCTGTTTCACCATAGGCCGCGACGGTAACAAGCTTCTGCGCCTTATCCTCCCACTGGGAAGAGTCGTCTGAGTTATCAAGACGCGTCCGCTCAAGAATCTGCATGGCATAGACATAGACATCCTGCATCCGCTTTGGTTCGGAGTTGTAGGCGTCTACAATTTTCTTGTCCAGCTTCTCGTAGGATTCGGCCAGACAGCTGACCGAAGGAAGAAGCCAGAATGCAAGAACAGATGATATGAAAATTCTGCGATACATTTGAGCACCTATAAAAAACTAGGGCATTACCTCGATATTACCCTCTATGACGTCGGTCGTTACTTTCCCTGGCTTATCCGGGCTTTTCTTTTGAGAAGCGACCATATCAGCCTGCGCCGCCCTGCCCTCGGCCTCGACATATTCGCCATCATAGTCGATTATCTTTTCTCCAAGCATTTCAGAAAGCTCACGGAGATTGAGGCGAACCTTCACTACAGCCTCGGCACTGTCGCCTTTGCCGTCCCAGGCAAAGCCCATATATTCAGCGCCCATAAGTGCGCCGACAACCGTAGACTTGACCACATCCGACTTCAGAACAAAGTTTTCCACCTTGCTCTGACTTTCGAGAGTAAAGCCCCCGATTTTCTTGTAGAGATTTTTGTAGGCGTCTAGCTCCGCGGCCCTGAGAGCGGCCAGCTTCTTCGCATTCGCAGGGGTTGACGATGCGAACGCCGTTCTGCGTACAGCCTTATTGGGAAACTTGTCCAGCTGAAACTTTTCCATATCGACTATATCGGCTATCCTTTTAAGCTTCAGAATGGCGGTGACCTGAGCGATGTCCGTCTTCGGATCATACTTCTCCATAAACTCTATCCCTTTTATGGCGCGCTTTCCCGTCTTCGTCTCTGTGGTGCCGAGAAAATTGCCCTCACTGAGATCTGTAACCTCCTCGATAAAGCGAATTTTAACGCCATAAACAGTTTCGACTATGCTTCGCTCGGCGAGCACTCTGGCGCAATTAACAGAATTGAGCTTCTTACTGTCCGCCATGGCAGACGAAAGAGTCAATACCAGCGCCAGAAGAAAAATAATTCGTCTAATCATCATTTTTTACCGTTGCCTTCCTTTTGATTTTTCTTTGACGCTTCAGCGCCCGATTTTCCCGCTGCCGCATCACCTTCTTCGGGCAAAACGTGTTCAAGGTCAAGCTTGAATACACTGTCATCCAATGATTTAGATACAGTACCCTTAAGATAAAGCACCTTCCCGGCGACATCGGCAGGGTCCAATTCTATTTTGTCAATAGATATTTTATCGACGATAGCCACGGAGCTTCCGTCAGGTTTCTGGACGACTCTCACCTTGACGTAGATATCTTTGCCGCTGTACTGCTCAAGGCCCTTGATTTTTTCCAATACCTGGCGATTGAGCTCCTGAAGCTCCTTTACCCTTTCAGCCATCAGACGGCGGTTATCCCCGCTGGCCAGCAGGGACAGCGCCGTCATGAACGCCATTATGAGAATTTTTTTCATATTGCGTTCCATTTACAGATTAATTTCCGCCGAGATCAACACCGGAATTTATTTCGGACTTGTTCGTGGCGGTATTGTTCACGTTCTTGTTGTCGTTCATTATCGTGGAGTTATTGACTGTGGCACCCTTCACGCTGATACCGGAATTGATTGTCGAACCATCCCTCGCCATATTGTTCACATCCTTATTTGTATTGATAAGGGTAGAATCCTTAACATCAGCACCTTCGGCATTGATACCGGAGTTGATTTTGGACTCATTTATAGCGGTATTATTTACGTTTTGGTTGTCGTTCATGAGCGTTGAATTCTTTATGGTCGCATTATCCGCGTTTACGCCGGAATTGATTGTTGAACCGTTTACGGCCATATTGTTCACGTCTTTGTTTGTGTTAAGGATTGTCGAATCCTGAATAGTGGATCCGTCCGCACTGATACCGGAATTAATTTTTGATTTTTCGAGGGCGGTATTATTCACATTCGTGTTGTCATTGATCAACGTTGAATTCTTAATGTCCGCACTGTTCGCGCTGATACCGGAATTAATCGTTGACTCATTCACTGCGGTATTGTTCACGTTCTTATTTGTATTAATGAGAGTGGAGTCTTTTATTGTCGCGTCGTTTGCTTCAATACCGGAGTTGATTTTCGAACGATTTATAGCGGTATTGACAACGTCCTTGTTATCGTTCATAAGAGTTGAATTCTGTATCGTGGACCCTCTTGCCTTGATACCGGAGTTAATCTTGGACTCATCCTGAGCCGTATTGGTTACGTTTTGATTTGTATTGATGATTGTCGAATCCTTCACGGTAGTCGTTCCACCGCCGCCGCTGCTGTCCGGCAACGCCATGAGGGACGCCGACATCATTCCGATTCCTACGAGCACTAACAGTTGTTTCATTTTCATCTTCGAATCCTCCTATTTTTGTTTGGACTTATACTTGTACCATATTTTTACCAGTCGACCTGCTTAAACGGGTTAAGCGGGGCCTCCTTTTTCTTGGTTCCCGTATTTTGTTTCTCGGCAGAATCCGCAGGCTGGGCTTGAGGGGCTGCCATCGTCACCACCGGTGGATTCGCGGCGGGAGCTGCCTGCTGTTGATTCTTGGCAGCCATCTGCTTATCAATCCTGACCATCATATCAACGGGATCTTTCTGGTCGGGGAATATACTGTTGGCCTTTCTATAGGCTTCTCTGGCCTCATCAAGCCTGCCTGAACTGAAAAGGGTATCGGCATGTGAGATCAGTGCATTGTACTGGGAAGCTTTTTCTCCGGCCTCCTCGCGCGCCGCCATTGCCTTTTTGGCAAGCTCGCGTGCATAGTCCTTATTACGCTTTATGGCATCTTCGACCGGGACAGTTTCCCACAGCTTAACGAAGAGATCGGCCCTGTCGGCACAGTTATTTTTTTTCATAAGCTGATCAAGAAGCGCCATTTCAGAAGCGTTCATTGATGAAGTCTGTCGATCGAAAGCGGTCTCGCCGTGGAAATAGGCGTATTCCTTTATAAAGAAGTTTTGCCTGGCGTCATCCAGCGAGGCGAACTCCTCACGGATTCTGGAAATCATGGCGTTATCGGCAGGCATACCGGGGATGCACTTCCAGTAAGGAATGTCGAAATATTTCCCCATGACTTCAAGCACGCTGAGTTCCACAAGAAGGCGAAGCGCCTGGTACTTGCCCTGTTTCTGCTGGAGCGAATACTGGAAAGACATTCCGGAGCCTTGGAAGAAATATCCCACGCCCCAGCCGAGCTTCGTCTTTCTTATATTTACTGAATTTATGCCCTGAATGCCGGGCAGATAGGTCTGCGTCTTGTAGTTGAGCAGCTGAAGGTCAAGCGTTATCCTTGATACACCAGACTCCGCCTGGTAACCGGCCCCGCCGTCATGCGAATAGTTCGAGCCGTAATCGCCTTTCTGGACACTGGCTTCGGCCTTGAGCTCGCGCCCCTTTTCGATAAGGTCCTTATCGAATTCGGTTATGCCGCCGGAAAGAACTATCTGGGGCAGCGCTCTGGCAATGTCGCCGCCTGTATTGGCCTCGTTGAGGACATAGCTCGGGTCATACGGAATATACACGACTTTTTTACTGATCTTATTCACCGCGGAAATAAGCATCCGTGAAACATCGTCGGGAAGCTCTTTTTCAGCGGTCTGATTGCTTATGAGTTTACTCTGAACCCTTACTTCGGAAATGTTATAGGCGTCCAACATCATGCCAAACTGCCTCAAGGCTTCATCATACGGGGTTTTCTTCGCTGTCATTGACTGCGCGATCTCGTTATCCATCTCCTTGACTTCCTCATCGCTGGTCTTTCCCATGAACCAGTCGACAACCGCACACGATGAGAGCGCCCCCGCCAACGCGATGCAGAAGGCCACCTTCGCGATTGCGCACGAGAATCTCTTTCCATTTTTCAGCATGATTACCATTCGTTATCTCCATTTCCTTTTTCAAGAACAGTACTGTATTTGCTCATTTTGCTTTTTATAAGACTAATCTTTTCCGCCGGATAATTGTCCTGCGGCTTAAGCTTCAAAGCTGATTCATAGGCGGCGAGCGCCTTTTTATAGCTTGTGTAATTAAAGCTGGCCGACTCTGCGGAAGAGTAAAGACTGTCGGCATATTCAATCCCCTTACGATAATTGTCATCAGCAGCCTTCCGCTGTGAAAGTATCTGACTTATGGTATTTATCATCTGCGCGGGATACTGTTCGCCGCCAAAAAGGTAGCGTGCCTCGCCGTACTCCTTCAATGCCTCGTCATATTTCTTTTCCTGATAAAGTCTGTCGGCCCTCGTTATGTGCGCATTATATTTTTCTACCTTCTGACGGTGTTCTTCAGCAGCGGCCTTCTTCGCATTTTCCTGATCGGCCGCCTTGGCAGCTGCGACCTTCGCGAGTTCTGCGTTTTTCAGATGCGCCTCCTTGGCCCTGCGGCGGCGGTCTATCATTACGCGTCTGGCCGCGGACTTGAGCGGAACACTTTTCCACAGCGCAACATAAAGGTCAGGCAAATTCGATGTCGAGGTAAGCCGCATTCCTTCTTTCAGCGAACCTTCCTCGCTGCCCTTGAAAACGGGGTCATCCCTGTCAAGCCCGTTAAAGCCGTGTAGGAAGAGCATCTTCTTTATCATGAGCATCTGACGCTCCTTCTGCTGCTCGACAAACCGGTCTTTGATCCTCTTCAGCATATCGTCATCGGAATTCGCACCGGGGACGCAACGCCAGTAGGGAACCTCAAAATATTTACCCAAAAGCTCTATAATGCTGTACTCCGTCAACGTGCGCAAAGCAGCATGAACGCCCTGTTTTTTCTTGAGTTCATAATCGAATGACCCGCCATTACCCATATAATAGGCATGAACGCCCCAGCCAAGTTTGCTTCTTGTAAGCGCTATGGCATTTGACGCTATCACGCCCGGGAAGTATGCCTGCGTCTTGTAGTCCAGCATGTTCAGATCCAATGTCAGACGAGAATATTCAGATGACGCCGATATGCGCCCCCCGCCTTGGGCGCCCGCCCAGCCGCCGGAGGCTTCAGCTTCGCGTTCCTTCTCAAACATTTCCTTGTCGAACCCGGTAATTCCGCCCGCGATGACCACCTGAGGGTAAAGTCTCGTTATTGTACCACCTGTGGTCGCTTCGCTGATCACGTATTGGGCGTCGTATGGAACGAAAACAATCTGCGGGCCGACCTTGCTTATGGTCGCGGCTATCATTGTATAAAGGTCGCTCGGCAGATTCTTCTCTGCTGTCTGATTGCCGACGTTCTTGCTCTGGACGACAGTCCTGGGAATGTCATAGGCCAGAAGAATTTCGCCTAAATCGCGGAGTGCGCCCTCGAAAACGGTCGTCCTCTTTTCGGCCTTCATCTCATTGTCCATGTCAAGCACTTCCTGATCATTAATCTCAGCACCGAACCAGCCGCAGGAAGAGCATAACAGGGGCAACGCCGCTCCCATGGACAATATTAAAACTTTGTAGGCCTTACTCAACATAGGTATTTACCCTTTTGATTCTTGGATCGGCTACGGTGGTATTTCCGACAGCTCCACCGGTCTTTTTCGCCTTTTCCTTCTCTTTTGCGTTTACGTAGACGTGCTTGGTCCCGCTCGGGTCGACTCCGCCCGTTTCTTTATAGACATTTGCCATGTGACGCGTCTTCACGCCTTCGACAACATTGCCGGTACCGACGGAGGTCTTGACCTCTCGCACCTGGCCGCCCTCTATATCGACATTCCCTATTCTCGCCGCCGGACCGTCGCCGCGCTTGCTGAAATCAAGCCCTTTGGTGTCATTATAAACAGAAGGCCTGCCGCCGCCGTCCTTGACCGTTCCGATAATCACCCCTCTTCCGGCTGCATTTATATTCTCATTCACATTTGTCGTGACTTTCTTATTTCTGACATTGCCCTCCACCGAACCGGCCTTAACGGTCGTGTTCGATGCATCTATATTCCCGCCGTATGTGGTATTTATTTTGGCATTTGATGCACCGCTTATGTCAACCCCGGTCTTGACGACCGAACGATCGGCGCTGATATTCGCATCGGTATCCACATTTATTTCCGAATTCCTTATCACCGCGCCGTCGGCCTTTATCCCGGTATTTACAAACGAACTGTTCCGTGCGTTCACGGTCCCCGTGAATTTATTGGACAGTTCCGAGTCCCTTATCACCGCACCTCTCGCCTGTATCCCGGTATTCACCGCTGAATGATTCGAGGAATTGACTTTGACATCCTTATTCTCATTAATGATAAAAGAATCCTTGACCTCGGTTCCGGACGCACCGTTCTTTGGCAGTGCCTGAACCTCCAAAATGAAAGCAATAGAGACCATCAGAAATAAAGCTTTCATTGCATCCCTCTTTTGTGAAAAATTTGCAAACAAAACACAAAACTCCTTTATTGAGTATACTGCACAACCACGCCTTTTTCAACGATTTGGGATTCAAACAAAACGATTTAACCAATTACTCACAGCTCGGGGGCGCATACCGCCCTGAACCCGATATTTTTCTTAGACGTTTTAAAGTCAAAACAATAGCGTGAACCGCACTGTAAATCCACGGGCTCGCTAGTAAAAGACCCGCCTCGAAGAACTTTCAGGTTGTCGGTCGAGGAATCAGGTCCGCGCGGATCTTCAGAGTCCGCCACGACGAACGTATCGCTATACCAGTCATAACACCATTCCCACAGATTGCCGTGCATATCGTAAATACCCCATTTGTTGGGCTGCTTCGTTCCGCATTTTTCCTGATGCCCCGAAGTATTATTGCGGTACCAGGCGTAATTCTCCAGGCCCTGAGTAGTGTCCCCGAAAGAGAAAGCCGTCTTAGTACCAGCCCTGCACCCTGACTCCCACTCGGCCTCTGTCGGCAGACGGTACTCATAATTGAGGGGAAGCCGCCCTTCTTTTTTTTCCGATGCGCTCAGCCATTCGCAGAATTTCTTCGCACCGCGCCAGCTTATGCAGCTCATCGGCATATCCGGCAAAAAGCCCTTTTTTATCTGGTATGACGCATTAATGGGGCAGTTTGGCGATTCGAAATCTATATCGCGGTTTATTTCAAAACGCTCGTTCCGATTGAGCCCCGAATTGCTCTTGAGATAATAGAGAAATTCGCCGACACTTACCTCATACTTCCCTATCCAGAAAGGCTTTGTTATTTTGACCGTATATTCGTGTTCAACCCTGTCTTCTTTTGCGCCCTCGCCCGAAGAAGTAAAAGAACCCGCGGCGACAGGAATAAATTCCATTTTGAGACCGGGAATCGCCCAGGCCCTGTCCTTCGACGGACCAGCAAAAAGTTTCTTTCGGAACGACTCTATTTCACCTATCAAATCCGTTATCCGGCGTTTCTCGTCATCGGACAGATGTACTTTCGGGTTTCCCAGGAAAGCCTGAAGCTCCGTTACTGCCTCGTCGCAAAGAAGAGTTGGATCCTTCTGGCGCTCCTTCTCATCGCGGCTTACGATTGCGTTTTCAAATTTTTTCCGTGCCGAATCAATAAGAGTAGTTATTACCTCCTCTTTCTTTTTAGCCCCGTGTTTCGCGGCCCTCATCAGATTTCCTATCTCCTGGCCCATCTTGCTTTTCTGAAGCCGATAGAAAACCAGTGCTGCCTTGTTAAGGTCGCCATTGTACATCAGATTCAATCCGTAATCAAGCATTTCACCGGGAGTTTCGCCAGATACCGTCACTGCCGCCGCCTCTTTCTCAAGCTGCTTCTGACTTACCATTTTCGTCAGCGACGCTATCTTCTGCATATCGGCCTCACGTCCAAGCTCCTGAAAACATTGAACAGCCCTTTCGTAATCGCCTGCTTTCATCATCTCAAGGCCTTGCTCGAGAAATTCGCCCGGTGTCATTGAGAGCTTCTTCGCGAGTTTCTCCAGAAGCTCAGGGAGCCGCGATGCGACCTCCTGCTCCGGCGAAAATACGGAAATATCAAAACTCCTCTTAATCTCACCGGCCTTGACTGTAACATCAATGATATTCACAACGATATTTATGCGCCCGCCGGAGTAGTCGGCCTGTCCAGTAACAATGTACTGAGCACCGCTTATTTTCCCAAGTTCCTGCGGCTTAAGCTCCGGGCCGGATGATATGTTCTGCTCCTTAAGCACACGGGCAATCCTGGCCCTCGTAATCATCGTGTATTTTCCTGATTGGACAAGCTCATTTTCCATCCTCTCGGACAGCCACCAGGGCGAGATATTAAGCTTTGTGAGAGCCGGAGTGACATTGAAATCGTGTACAGCCGCAGTCTCTTTTTTTTCTATCGCGGAAAGAAATGTGATAAAAGACAAAAAGACCGTACCTATTATAAAAAATATTCTCATTTTTTCTTCTTCAATCTTTTGAATTTAGGAGTATTTCAGACGAAAGCCTCTTCAAATCGACCCCGCTTCTGCGGAGCGAACGGGCGAAAGCAACTGCTTCCGCATAATCTACAACATTTTCCACAGCAGGCAAGGACATATAGTAATTCTGGTTGAAATCAGTCTTATTTTTCTCATAAACGTTAAGAGCGGTTTTATCCATTACCGACTTATCTGCATACTCATAAGTGCCGGATTTAGCCTTCGCCGGATCATTGGGCAGAAGCTCAATTCCAATGGAGGCCGAATCACGTTTAAGTTCACTGCCGTCCACTTTTAAAATGCATTTAAAACTGAAGTGGACACAAATGGTGCCGAGCTTGTCATCCGAAACACTTTCAAGCCTTACCGCCGGATCAATTTTACAGCCTTCCGGGACTTTTTCAGGCCTTCCGAATATTACATTCCCAAGGAAGCGGTCGCAAAGCTCAAGCACCCTGCGGATTTCGGCATCACTAGACTCTCCGGCAATCCGCCCCGCCAGGGAAACCCCGAATGTCTCATCATCCGCCACATGCTTCATTACCGCGGCCATTGATGAAGGCCTGAGCGGATTTTTGTATGATATTCCTCCGTTGATCATAAATTTATTCTCCGTCGGAAAAAAGCTTACCGTCTTCACGTCAAGATTCCCGGCATCGCCCTCGAACGTGATTCCGCCCGGCGGTCCTCGAGCTCCGCCGCTGCTTCCCCCCTGCCCGCCTGAACTTCCAGGAGCACCGGGAGTTGTTCCTCCTGAACCGCCGCCCCATAGACCAGTAACCGATGGAGCATAATCAAGTATTTTCTGTATGCCGGTCTTCCAGTTGAAGAATTTGCCTATCATGTCAACGACTTTTATGGAAAGCGCATGCTTACCTATTCGGAGCGCGTCCACAGTCGAATCAATAAACTTGACACTTTTGCCAATCACCTGAATACCCTTGTTCATTATCCTGGGAGAGATGAACATCGAAGCTATATCCGAGATATCGCCGCCTATCTTCTTCCACTTTGCAGTGTCGGCCTTGTTGCCCGTAGCTTTTTCGTATATTTTGGAAGAACCCCATCCAATCCCCTGTCCTATATAATTGGGAATACCCTGATAAACGGGGATATCCTTGTTAAATGCCTTTTTAACGCCCCAGGCTAGAACTTCAGAACCGAGACTTACCGCCGAATCAACGAGAAGTACCCCGGCGATAGTCGCCATTATGGCAAAGTTCGGCTGGCCTTCGATAACCGCGCCGGTAACAGTGTCCATATAACGCTTAACCGATAAGGCGTGGACAGCCCACGGCGGAACCGTAGTATCAGTCTTCAGAATTCCTTTGTCAGGCATGTAAATTGAAGCAAGTTCAGCATCCAGCTCGCTTCTGATATCGGAAATATTGACAGGCCCCCCGGTTTGGCTTGAACTCAGCCAGAAATTGTCCTTCGCATTTACCTGTTCATCTCCCGACCTGGCCTCGTAACCCGAACAGCGATAATACATCTTCCGCATCGTAGGGTCGGAAAGCATGACTACTTTGAACATTCCGGAAAGAAAACGCTTTTCATCGGGAATCTCGCAGACGAAAAAGTCCGTTGAGGCAGTAGTAAGCACGCAGGGGCCGAGGGTCTTGCTCTCGATATAGCGATATTTTACATTTATTCCAGGGGTAGTGGGATAAAACTTCGTCGTCCCCATCGGAAGGTCATAATGCCGCCACTTATTATCTGTAATGACCCGGCTTCCGGTGAGTGCAAGCGCCTCGTTTCCGACATCGCCGAAGTCCTTCAGGCAGTCAAGTCCGCCCGTAAGACGGCTGTTTGCCTTGTCGCGTGCCACGATAAACGGAGGGGATTCGATCTCTGCGTTTTTCTGATTATCGCCGAGCATCATCTTCGTGCGGGTCATGAAGGTATATGAAAAATCGTCATCCGCTACCTTCTGCCGCATCACATCAATGATTCCGGCATTCTGAACCCTGAAATTAGCCTTGCCATTGTACTCAAAAGTGCCACATGATATGTACGAAAAGACTTCAGGATCCGCATCGCTTCGGGCAACCGATGATGGAAGAAAAGCGAAAAACGCCGCAACCAGCGGAAAAAGCATCCCCCTTAAAAACATAAGCATCCTCATTTTTTTGTCTATGACCGTAACTTTATAAACCCAAAAGGCTCTTTTCAAGGCGATACTGATAAAAACTTTTAAACTCGTCAATCTGAGGGCATTTGAAATATCACCATAACCGGTCTATAATTGCAGTTTCACATTTAAGGATGGACTAGATGAAAATAAGAGAAGCCGACATCACTGCAATAGCTTTTTTTATTCTTTTCGCCGCATTCTTTTCTTTTATTTCGGTCAGTTCATCAGTATTCTT
Organism: Lentisphaerae bacterium GWF2_45_14; assembly: GCA_001804785.1. Taxonomy (GTDB): domain Bacteria; phylum Verrucomicrobiota; class Lentisphaeria; order Victivallales; family GWF2-45-14; genus GWF2-45-14. The sequence continues at coordinate 7,909 of MHBG01000073.1, read as the reverse complement.
TCTGGACGGGGATATGTGCAATATCGCGAACTGGGCAATCAAGGCATTGCATGGCGAAAACTTCAAATGTGACCCGATAATTGCCCAAGACAACGTATATTATCTCAAGCCCCACATGTTTATGATAGAAACACTGATGAAACTCACGGGTTCATATATTTCCGCATTGAAGCTTCTAATGTTCACACAAATATCACTGACACTCATTTCCATGTTTTACGTGCTCAAAGGCCTCTTCAGAAATATTAATACTCTTCAGTCCGTCATCGCGTCGTTTTTTATAACGATGGTCTATATCAAGGCACCAGTCTTTGAATGTAACGGATTCATTGACCTGAGAAATGCCACAGCCCGTGCGACATTCGGGATATTTATGCCCCTCTTTGTTCTTTACTACTTCAAGGGAAAAGACATTCTGATCAAAGGATTCATCCTTCCCCCAATTTTTATAATAGCCGCAGCTGGCGCAGTGATCTCACAACTCCATCCGCAGACGGGAATAACTGTAATCGTTACAATATTCATACACTGGATGATAGTAAAACGTTCCCGAATGAACAGAAAAATGCTGACGCTCATCGCAATAGGGGCCATTCCCTTTGGGATCGGAATCTATCTTTTCCTCAATTCTTTTACGACCTCAATGTTCGATACCGACGCACTGAGCTACACCATAAAAAAGGTGACGGAACTTTTCATAAAAGACCAGGATTTTGCAGCAAAATTCTTTAACATGAATTCATTCTGGCTCCTGCAGTTCACATTTCTTCCATACGTTTTTGCTGCGCTAATCATGCTTTTCTTCATTAAAACAGTTCCCGAAGACAAAGACGACAAAAAACTCTTTGTCTTTCTGAGGGGAATCTTCTTCACGGCCCTTTCGCTCCATGTCCTGATGGGATTTGCCGGATATCATTTCGTGGCCTTGTCGCAAATGGGTATTAGCTCAATATTCATGAGAAGTACCAAATTCGTACTCTTCCTTCTGGAACTGCTCGCACTGTTCTATGTCCTGAAAGGCCGTTGCTTCGTCAAATCACGTCCGCTTTACTTTTTAAGCGCAGCCGCGATTATTTTCTGCCTTTTCACCATGTCCGGCAGCCGTCTTGACATTCAGCCTAAAACGCTCACCTGGCTGTTCCCGCACGTCAACATAGATGAAACCAATGATGTAAAATACAATGTGATACTAAAAATCCCCCTCATTGCATTTCTACTTATAATACTTACGATGACGGCAATTGGCCGAAAAAAAGAGTTATGGAAGAATGTCCTGATAATTTACTGCTCAATCGTCATGTTGTTCATGCCTTTCGCGTCAAGCTCTGTCAAAATGAAAATCGGCGATATCCTTGACGCTACGGCCGGTCTCGGCAGTTGGAATATCCTTGAAAAATTCACCTCCTCACGATGTGCCGCGGAACTGAGGTCATTTGAAGACGCGAAGGAATGGGTTGTCTCCAATACGGCCTCCGGTACAATGATCTTTACCATGGTCAGACCGTCAGACGGACAAAGATTCAAGATAGCGTCGCTAAGACCTGGCTTCGGCGATCTTGGAGACGGCTGTATTACTAATACCGGAAAAAAACTCCGCAAAGAGCTCAGCGTATTCTATGATGACATCGGGAAACGCCCGGCAGACGCCGCACGAGTGATAAAAGAAAAGATGAAAAAATATAATTGCAAAGTACTTCTGGTTCACAAGGAGGTATTTCCGGATATTGGAGCCGTACTTGACAAGGAACTGCCATTGGCCCATGCGAACGAATGCTACAATATTTATACTTTAGAGAACGCGGTTGAAGAAAAAACCTCAGGTCTGCATTGACATGATGTCTTTATAGGCGGTAAGAAGCTTGTCGCGAATCTCCTTCATGAGCTTGAAAGAAAGGTCAGCCTGTTCCATCTTCATCACGACTTCCTGGATGCTTGTGGTCTCTCCGGTGGCAAGTCCCTTAAGAGAAGCATCGGCATCTTTCTGAGCCGTATCCACGTCTGAGATTAGCTTGCCGAGTACCTGTCGGAAATCGCCTTCCGATGAATCCTCCGGCACCATAGAATTGGGAGGAGAGACGTTTACCGACTCTTTCATCTGCTCCATCTGCTTTATGAGCATATCCGATGATATTCTATCTATCATATTGTCTCTCCCGTATTAAAATCTGTCTTGCTACTATACCATACATCAATGATGATTTAAAGGTCAATTTTTGAACATTGTTATAGTTCTTTCCGCCATGCCCTTACTCTGCTTCACAACGGAAAGGTTCGCTTCATAGGCCCTGGTCGCGGTTATCATGTCGACCATTTCCTCCATTGGGGATATATTCGGAGTCATAAGCATCCCGGTCGTCTTGTCGGCGTGCGGGTGATAAGGCGCATAAACCATAAGTGGATCACGTCCGTCAAGCGCTATTTCTTCAATTTTTACGCCTGCGAGTCCATCAGCCTGGGGTCCGCCGAGTGCATCCTTGAAAACCGCATCAAAGATGGGAACTCTTCTCTGGTAAACGCCTCCGCCGTCGCCGGATGTCGAGTTGACGTTGGCTATATTGTTGGCTATTACTTCCATCCTCATGCGTTCGGCCGTGAGCGCGCTTGAAGTTATGTCGGCTCCTGGTATTAAATTTAAAGACATTTTTTATTCCTCCGTTTTTCAGCTTTAAGAGCCTGATATGGCTGTTCTAAGTATGTTTATTCTTGTGGCAAAAGCCTTTGCTAACAAGTTGAAGTAGATGCCGTTCTGCATCATGTCATTCATCTCCTGGGAGATTGTCACATTGTTGCCATCGTCCCTTACCGTACCGGAATTATCGAGTACAAGCTCCGGTTTAAGGTCTCCTATGGCTTCCGTATTCCCTTCACTCATCAACTGCTTGAGGCGGCCCTGGAAATCAAGTTCACGCCTTATGTATCCGGGAGTCTCGGCGTTGGCCATGTTATTGGCCGTGACCTTCTGCTGTTCCTGTGCAATCTCCATGAGCTTACTGTTCAGGACCGACACATCGTCGAATATCAAAGACTCCATACGCATGATACTTTCTCCATTTTCATTTCTCAACGGAGGAACTTTTACGCATCCATCGTGCCAGCTTTTTCAACCAACCTTCAATGAATGATCCGCCGCTGATAATGCTTCCCATATCCTGTACTGTACAGGGTACGGGGACTTATCAAAAATAATCTGTTTGGCGCGTGAATTGCGCAGATTGATGACTATCGGACTCATGAGATTGGCCGTAATGTCCTCAATCTTCTTTCTAACCGTTACAAGACTCAGGATAAGGGCATCCTCCGGTTTTTCGAGTTCGAGAAACTCTACGGAACGTTCAGGAAGCTTCATCCCGAAATCTGATTTTATAAGGAACGTTTCCACACAGACAAAGGAAAGGTCTGAATCATGAAGTGCCTGCATAAAAAGGAACGGCTTAACCTTGTCGTTCATAAGAAACACATATTCTTTTATGTTCTCGAATCCAAGTATACCCTCAGGGAATGCAAAAATATTCTCCGGATACACCGTCTTTATTATACACCTGTTGTCACTGCTGATCTCCATCGCCGATGCTCTTGCGAAATCTATTACTGGTCTCATTTTTCGGTCCTCGTGTTTTTATTCTCTTTCGTATTTTGAGTTTGCCTCAGATTCTTCGCAAAAAATGTGCCAGCGAACAAAAAAAGAGCAATTTTGAACTCAAAACAAGAAGACAGGGCTTGAAATAAAACCCGCGGATAAACGGAAATATTTTCTTCAGGCGAGAAAACTTGCCCCCAAAAACATCAAGTCGATGACGGAAGTTACGACAGATATTTACCGAAAAATTCGCATGACATGTTTCCTCCCCAGGCATGGGTACCTGGATGAAGATCGAGATGAAGTCTGGCGGAAGCCCCCGCCGCCTTATATATTTTCTGAAGCTTGTCAAAGCATGCTTTTGCCGTATCCACCTTGAAACAGTCGTCATATGCGCCTATATCGATAAGCAAAGGCCTTGGAGCCAAGAGTCCCTGAAGATCAGGAAGATCCACAAGCTTGTATAAACCAGGAGCCACCTGCATGCCGCAGTAATTAATGTCGCGAATCCCGAAATGCGCCCACAAATCACTGTAGCAGATGATCTCAGCGGCCTTAAGCCGCTCATCACAGAGCGCCATCCAGAGGGTCATTGTACCGCCGCCGCTGAGCCCCATCACACCGAGTTTCTTAGAATCTACTTCGGGCAATGTGCTGATAAAATCGACAGCCGCCTTGCCGTGTGTTATATTTATTGAAAGCGAGGTCATTCCGAACATCGTGGCGTGAAGGTAGTAAAGATTGCACCAGTCGCGCCCCGCCTGATGCCGCCAGTTGGGCTTGTTGTTGTCATTACGTTCGCCGAACCCAATCCAGTCTATGGCGAAGGTTATGAACCCGGCTTTCGCCATCTGGTGGCCGTAATTATAGTTATGAGTCTGTATCTGAGCTTTCAGTTCGGGCGTCGAATCGTTTCCCATCACCGGATCCTTCCCGAAGGGGCCGTGTCCGTGACAGCACATGATTGCGGGATTCTTTCCCCTTCCCTTCGGCTTCGCCGGATAATTCACGAGCAACGTCGCCGATATATGCTTCGACACGTTGATAAGCCACTTCTGTTTGCGGAGTCCTTCGTGTTCCCATTCGGCGAGCAACAGAGGGTTAAGCTCTACTTTTTCAGGAGAATCGCCTAGCGTCTTCATCACTTCGGGCAGGGTTTTTGCCTTCCACTTTTTGAAGTCATTTTCCGATTTACCCTTGAACGTCATTGACGGTACATGTTCCGCCGCCATCTTTATAAACATCGCCTGCGGACTAAGGTTTCTGGTGGACATTTTGAGAACTCCCATTATTTCCCAACCTTGGTGTCGGAAGTGCTGACCTTGATCTTCGTATTGATTTTTGTATCCCAGTTCGGAGCCTGGCCTTTTTTCTGCTGTTCAAGCCAGTTAAGTCCCGGATTCGGAAGAATGTCATGTCCGCCTTCGAATATAGTCACTCTGACATTGCCGGAGACTCTTCTGAAATGAATTACTTTGCCGGTCGTCGGAATGATCTCTTTTTCTTTCATCGCGAGATGCGGTGGAACGGCTTCTTTTTCGACGAAATATTTTATATCCTCATCGGAAATCCTGTCCGCCGGATTGGCCAAAACATTGAATGCCTCAAGTGCGTGGCTCACCGGCACACTGCCGGAATGCCCGTCATGGATGCCTGTTGATATGTCGACTGGAATATCTTTTGCATTCGCAAGATATGTGTTTGCGGATCTTTTCACGCATTCATCGGCCGCTTTCTGGTCTTTCTGCGGATTGCCCCCCGCGGATTTCTCTATATGCTCATAATAACCGCGCTTTGCTTTTCTGCATTCGTCATGCCATTTTTTGAGGTCGGATATTGGACACCACGCCGAGCATGCCGCCCATATCTGCGGAGCTCTTCCTGCCATGAGGAGCGTGGCGTAGCCGCCGCCCGAGCCGCCAATCAGGTAAATTCTGTCGGTATCTATATCGGCCTGGGATTTCGCGTATTCGACGGCGTCGATGATGTCCTGAACGGCCAGTTCGGACCCCATTCCCTGCAGTGTCCAGTTCGGACCCCTGAAGTTGGGGTGAATGAATACCCAGTCTTTTTTAATCGCCCATTTGGCAGGAACCGTATTCGGCTGAGTATAATCTGCCGACCATGTATGAAGCGCGACAACGAGAGGCAGTTTCTTTTTACCCTGCGGCGCATAGAACATTGCCTTCTGCATCGAACCGTCGGCGGAAGATTTGTATTCTATTTCCCTGACCTTTTCAGGCCATGGATTTGCAACGGCTGTTACGATGAGGGGCGACACTGTCATGGCGGCGACAAAAAGCTTTCTCTTGAACATGATTGACCTCTGATATATTTACGAATTACCTAAAATATACCTATATCAGGGGCTTTTCAATGACGGTTTTTCAGCCGAGACTTGCTTCGAATGACGGGTCGATGACCGCCTTAGCTCCTAGGGCCGCAGTCAACGGGTCGGCATTCGGAGCGCAGAATCCGCGATAGTTGTGGCGTATCCAGGCTTCTGCGAATTTGAAATTGCCGTAAAGTTTTGCGATGGAGGCGCACATGTCGGTCATGTTTACAAGATAGGAATCCATTCCCTGACTGTCATCGAGCCATTGCTTCTGGCTTTTGTGGCAGGAAAGCATTGCCTTTTTCGTTTCGATAGTCTCCGACACGTCCACATATATTTCGCCTTTTACTTTTCTGCGGAGCTGGTCGCAGAGTCCGTAGGGAATCGTGTGATACACGGTCACGTCCTGTTCTGTGACTTTCTGTTCAGGTGTGCTGTAGAACGGCACCATTCCCCGGCAGAATGCGGCGCTTACCGCGAGACGGCATGTATTGGAGTGGTCTTCCATATATTCATACGGATAGTGGGTCAGAATAATTTCAGGGGCGACTTCGCGCACGACTGCAGTGAGCCCGCGAAGTGTCTTGAGCTCATAAAGTACCTCGATATCGTCAGCGAGACTCTCGTGATACGTCGCACCGATGAGTTTTGTCGCGGCTATTGACTCCTCGCGGCGAATACCTATTATGGTTTCGCGGTCGTGCCTGTTTGTGCCGCAGGAACCATTAGCCACATTGATGTAGTGAATTTCGTAACCCGCATCCCGCAGATTAATCAACGTCCCGACCATCATGAACTCTATATCGTCCGGATGACAGCCTATCGCGATAGCTTTTTTTTTCATTTTCAGTTCGCTCCTTAGTGCATTTCGACGTCGCAGACGCCTATTCCGCTGCGGAGGAAATTGAACTGTACATTCGGATGCTCCGCGAGCAGAGACATCGGAACCGACGCGTCCGGTATCTTTTTAGATATCATAAGGGAAGTAAGACGCATTCCAAACGGGTTGTCGTGGTGCCCCGGGTGCCAGATTGAGACTTTTTCAGCCTTCCATGTTTCGCGGGGGCCGACTGTGACGGCGCTGCACGGTACATTCTGGACTGTGCCGCCGCCCGATGTCCGCGCGTTCTGAATCAATGTTATGGGATGAATCTCGACAACCCTTGTCCCGAACTGTCGGTACTCCGCCGGTGTCGGCGGATTGTCCTTGTACTTGCCTTCGCGCTTGAGAGGATCGTTGAAAGCCCAGTGCTTTGTCTCGCCCTGGCCGCCCTGCATTACGAGACAGCGAGCCTTATCCCACGACTCCACATATTTTTTAGTGTCAACCGCAGGAAAGTGCATATTTTCCATCGGCATCCTGAGTTCGGGTTTAATCCTGCCGAAACACAGATCCATATCGGCCTTGGCGAACCCGAGCGGAAAATTAATGTCGGCCTCTTTCCCGTCGATTACCCATTCATCCATGCCCCAAAAGTGGCAATGCCTGAGATTTATGTTAAGCTCATTTACGATTCTTGCGACGAGCGGCAGCTGCTCGGTTGGCCCGATGGGGCCGCATATCCCGGCGGGTTTGCTTTCGGTTGCCTGCTTCCACGACGTGATATATTCGAGAGCCTCGGCGAGGTAGAATTCCTGAACCGTGTCGTAAAACTTTATGCTAAAACCCTCACGTGAAAGACCTTCAAGGTCCTTTGCGCTGAGCCGTGCGGCATCGTCAAGAATTGCTTTGTCCAGTGTTGTGTAATCCCACCATTCAGGCGCCACTTTGCTTAGAGGTCTCATGTTTCTATTCCTTCAGCTTATTAATAGAATTTATCTGTTAAGCTATATTATTATATCTGAAATGGAAGCAAGTCAAGAGCTAATCCAAGTTTTTCCCAGGCAAGACCTGAACAAAGGTAATGCGATGGTCCCGCCAAAAGTCTGTGGCCTGATAAAATCGCACACGTAAAAACCTTGCCAACTGGAATACATCGGCTCATACTCGATTTATG
>MHBG01000072.1:140889-142542 GCA_001804785.1 Lentisphaerae bacterium GWF2_45_14 | reverse complement strand
GGAACAAAGGAGAAGCTGGCCGATATGATGGCAACCGGCCTCGGCGCTGCCGTCAATCCCCTTTTTCATCCGCTTTTCTACGACGCTGCGGGCGACGATGATCCCGAAGCGAAGGGCATGGGTTCCCTTTTCGATTATCTTCCCGGGGGGGCTCTTCTGGTCATGGATGACCCGCTTGCCGTCCGGCAGGCGCTGGAGAAGATCGAAAACGACCTCGATCGGTTCCTCCTCAGGGCCCGGGACGGTGAGCGGTTCCACCTGGAGAAGGAATCCTCCTGCCTGACCGCGACGGAGGTTCTGGAACGCTGGCGGGAGTTGAAACAGATTCACCTGGAGGGCCTCGCCCTCGGCGCCGGAGAAGATCCCCGTTCTCCCGTCCAATTTCGCCTGGAGAGGGACATCGCCGTCGATGAGGCGGCCCGGGCGACGGCCGGCGATGACGGACTGCTCAAGCCGCTTGCGGAGAAGATCCGGGAGTGGCTCCGGGAGGGGAAACGGGTCGAATTCGTCTGCGGCGGGCAGGAATGCATGCAGCGGATGGGTCATCTCCTCGCCCGGTATGATCTTCCCATCCGGAAGGCGGCCGGTCCATTCCTCGATGGTGGGGACAGATTTCACGACAGTGGGGACAGATTTGAAATCTGTCCCCAAGGGGATAACGTCCCCGGCGCCCTTTTTCTTCGGGAAGGGCGGATCAGCGGGGGGTTCCATCTCCCCGTGATGAAACTCGTCGTCCTTTCCGAAGAGGAGCTCTTCGGCAGGAAGGTCCTCCGGCAAAGGGTGAAGCCGGTCCGGGAGGGATATTTCCTCAGATCCTTCGGGGAGCTCAAGGAAAGGGACTTCGTCGTCCATACCGAACACGGCATCGGACGTTATCAGGGGCTCCAGAAGCTCAGCGTCGGCGGGATCGAAAACGATTTTCTCCTGATCGAGTACCAGGATCAGGACCGTCTCTACCTCCCCGTGGACCGTCTGGATCAGATCCAGCGTTACGTCGGCCCGGACGGCTTTGTCCCGAAGGTCGACAGGCTGGGCGGGACCTCCTGGGAGACTCTCAAGGAGCGGGTGAAGAAATCGGTCCGGGAGGTGGCTGAGGAGCTGGTCGCCATCTACGCGGCCCGGGAGGTGATGGACCGGGAGGCCTTCTCCGCCCCCGACCGGATCTATGAAGAGTTCTGCGCCTCCTTCGAATACGAGGAGACGCCCGATCAGGCCCGGGCGATCGAGGACATCCACTTCGACATGAGCGGCGGCAAGCCGATGGACCGCCTGATCTGCGGCGATGCGGGGTTCGGCAAGACCGAGGTAGCGATGCGCGCCTCGCTGCGGGCCGCCCTGGACGGGAAGCAGGTGGGCGTCCTCGTCCCCACGACGATCTTGGCTGAGCAGCATTCCCGTACCTTCTCCCGGAGATTGAAACCCTACCCGATCCGGGTCGAGGTCCTCAACCGTTTCCGGACGAAGGCCGAGCAGAAGGAGATCTTAGACGGTCTCAGGCGGGGGACGGTGGACATCGTGATCGGCACCCACCGGCTCCTCCAGCAGGACGTGAACTTCAAGGACCTGGGGCTCGTCATCATCGACGAGGAGCAGCGCTTCGGTGTGGCGCACAAGGAGAAGCTGAAGAAACTGCGGACGCTCGTGGATGTCCTG
>MHBG01000072.1:139761-140875 GCA_001804785.1 Lentisphaerae bacterium GWF2_45_14 | reverse complement strand
GCCCATCCCCCGCACTCTCCATCTGTCGCTGGTCGGCATCCGGGATCTCTCCATCATCAACACTCCGCCGGAGGACCGGCTGCCGGTGAAGACGCACGTCCTGGAGTTCAACGAGGAGGTGATCGCCGCCGCGATCCGCCAGGAACTGGCAAGAGACGGCCAGGTCTTCTTTCTCCACGACCGCGTCCGGTCGATCTTCACGATGGCCCGCCTCGTCCAGAAACTCGTGCCCGAGGCCCGGGTGGGTGTCGTCCACGGACAGATGACGCCGAAGGAGATCGAAGGGGCGATGGCAAGGTTCGTCCGGCGGGAGGACAACGTCCTGGTCTGCACTACGATCGTCGGCGCCGGCCTTGATATTCCTACGGCCAATATGATCATCATCAACCGGGCCGACCGCTTCGGGCTTGCCCAGCTCTACCAGATCCGGGGGCGGGTGGGGCGCTCGAAGGAGGAGGCCAGCGCCTATCTGCTCGTGCCCAAGGGGGCGATGCTCTCGCGCGACGCCCAGAAGCGGCTCCAGGTGATCATGGACTTCTCCGAACCGGGCGCCGGCTTCCGGATCGCCTCCAACGACCTGGAGATCCGGGGGGCGGGAAACCTCCTCGGGATTTCCCAGTCCGGTCATGTCTCTGCCGTTGGGTACGAGCTCTATACCGAACTAATGGAGAAGGCGATCCGCGAGCTCAAGGGAGAGCCGGCGCCGGAAGAGGAGATCAAGCCGGAGATCCATTTGGGGATACCGGCTTTCATCCCCGAGGTGTACATGGCCGACGAGCATCGGCGGCTCGTGACGTATAAGCAGGTGTCGCTGGCTTCGACCGACGAGGATCTGGCCGGGATCCGGGCAGAGCTGATGGACTGCTATGGCCTCGTTCCTCCCGAGGTGGAGAACCTCCTTGCGGTCATCGGCATCCGGAACCTCCTGAAAGACATCAAGGGGAAGAGGATGGGCTATGACGGCAAAGGGATGTCGGTTTTTCTCCAGGAGAAGAGCCCGATCGACCCTGCCCGGATCATCGAGCTCTACCGGCGGAAGGTCCGGGGAGTACAGCTCACGCCCGATCTGAAGCTGACCATCCCCATGCCGGGACTGAAGGGGGCGGAGATTCTG
>MHBG01000072.1:120061-139521 GCA_001804785.1 Lentisphaerae bacterium GWF2_45_14 | reverse complement strand
GTCTGGCTGATTTCGCTGTCGTCGACACTCTGGCTGCTCGGCCTCTATCTGCCGTCGATATTCGTAGTTCACATCCTTGAGAAAATCCCCCGCAAACACCCGATACTGCTAATCTCAGGTGCGCTGCAGCGTATGCCTGTTTTTTTTGCCGGATTGGCATTGCTCTTTTTGGTCGAAAGCCACCCCCTCTTCACTCTCTATCTAGTGGCACTCTCCCCGTTTATAAGCGGTTTTTTCTGCGGAATGACCTATCCTGCTTGGGTAGAATTCGTATCAAAGACCGTACCTGCTCCCAAAAGGGCGTCGCATTTCGCTCTAAGGCTTATAATAGGTTCACTGATAGGTCTTGCCGCCGGAAAAACCATCATGCTCGTCCTTTCAAAATTCCCGATTTTCAAAGGCTTCGGAATACTGCACATGATAACTTTCGTTTTACTTGCCGCATCGTTCGTGGTATTTTCAATGATAAAGGAAACTACCGACAGTTCCACACTCGGAAACAAAGCGGATGACAATCCCCTTTCCGTCCTTCGCGACATTCCGCAGATATTAAGGACCGACAAACGCTTCTTAACGTATCTGCTAAGCCTTACACTCCTCAACGGAACGTTCATTGCGCTTCCATTCCTCTCGATACATGCGCTGCGTGTTCTCAACAAGCCGCTTGGGTACCTCGGGACTTTCGTAATGGTCATGATAGCCGGCAAACTTTCCAGCAACTTCATCTGCGGCTGGCTCGGCGACAAGTTCGGTGGAAAACTCAGCCTTTCCATAAGCCTGAGCGCCTACGCCATGACATTTATTCTTGCAGCTTTCGCGGGTTCGGAGAACATATTTTATCTGGTGTTCTTTCTGGCCGGCTTCAGCGAAGATGCAATGTATGTGGGCCGCGGCACGCTCAATGTCGATATCGCGCCCGCCGGGCGCATGGTGCGCTATCAATCAATAATCACGCTGACTTCGCTTCCCGCGATGCTGGCAATGCCGCTTTTCGGAGCCTTTCTCTGGAAAATATCCGGAAGCTTCCTGCTGCTTTCACTGATCTCGGCAGCACTCTCATTCGCGGCATTTTACTACCTCGCAAAAATCAAAGAACCCAGATTCAACTGAAAAACTATCACAGTAGAGGAATCCCCGAAAGACTGATTGGATGCCGACAGCCGCCGGGGACATAACCGTTTCCGATCATCTTTCTTATATTTCGCGAATGGAAATCCTTACGCAGAAGTTAATTATTTCGCCTGGCTGTATGGTTCGGAGGGTTCTGCTTTCAAATTCTTTTTCAACGCCGCTGACATGGCAGTTCGCCGGTTCAAGGCCCATTACATAAGAACCGTGCCCCATCTGCTTCCACTGGGTAAGAAAGGGAAGCTCGGCTTTTCTATAAGCGACTTCCAGCTCAAGACCGACCCGAGGGTTGAGCATCGAAATCCTGCTAAAACCATCACCGGAAGCAGGGATATCGTGGTAAAAACACTGCTCGGCATAGTTTTTTTCGGGCGACTGGCATTTATTCCAAAGCGCAATCCCCTTTTCCGCCACGGTGTCCCTCGGCGAAACCTGATGTTCCACGGCGTTAAGCGATGAATCTCCACAAAGCATCGGATAACCGATATTTATATGGTAAAGGAGCATCAGGTGATCCGGGGAACTTGACTGATTTTCGACACTGTCCTCGATCTGTATGTAGTTCGCGCCAAGCTCTGTGGATATTTTTCTTTTGAGGAGCATATTTTCCCCGAAAAACATAGATTCGCGCATCGCGCCTGAGAGTTCGAGAATATATCGGGTGCCCTCCCATTCTTCCCTGACGGAAGAATTAAAAGCTGGAATATTAGAAAGCCTCCCATGCAGCCCGAACGTCTCGCCGTTAAGCAAAGAAGGACTGCCGACATTTCTCAGGCCGCAACCAGTAAGAAGCCCGCCACCAAAAGATCTGAGCCAGTCTATCCCATCGGGTGAATAAAACGCGGGGTTCGCGAAGTCGCCGGACGGCGAGATAAACGCAAAAGGCATTCCCTTATAACTGGCCGGACCTATGTCCATCCCCCTGTCAAAAAGAACAGAAAAGGAGAGTCCGCTGCCATTCCAGACTTCGGCGGCGCGCACTCCGCGTCCGGTACCTTCGTCAAGTGTATACCTTTTTATTCCCGCGGCCTGCCGAATGGAACCGGTATACTTTTCGATGTCGTGTCGATTTCCGAACAAATTCATTTTATTCCCCTTTCTGATTATTTGCAAGCGCATCCGGCCACAGCAAGACTGCGTAAGTCTCCGTGAGATGAAAATTTCTACCAAGCATCCTGATGCCTGAATATTGAACGGCTTCGCCACAAAATCGGTTCCTGAAAACATTGAATTTCCAGGGATGCCTGAATGCATTTTTCTTGAATTGAGACAGGGGTATTTTCATACAAGCGGTCCATTTATCGAGAGACAGAGACGCTTTTGTTTCGATTTTGAAATCCGAGGCGTCTTTCCCTTCCGCCGGCAACAATACCCTGTAAAAACCGTTGCTGTTGACGATAATCTGATAATAGCTTTTCTGATCAGGCGGCACAAGCATGAACTCGAAACTGTCATCCGACCATAAAGGCCCCGTGTGATTATCTTTGCAGTTGGCCACGCGTTTGGGAATATTTTTTTCAAACGCGACGAGCCCCAGATAAAGATAACTGCCGTCGCGGACTAAATACGCAGAACTGTTTTGAAAATTCTTGATATCGTGTGGTGCTGAAAAACTAAGGGCGACGGCGTTTTTCCATTTATCCGGAGAAAGGTTTATATCTACCGGCTCTTCTGCACAAGGCAGTTTTACAGGTTTTTCCGTAGCCTGAAGTCTTATTTTTTGCTTAGCGTTCCATGCGTCAGTCTTGTCTTTTTCGGAAAGAGAACGGTTATAAAATATCTTAAAATCTTCATAGAGTTTATTAAAGAATGGCGATTCTGTTTTCTCTCGGGCTTCGTCAAGAAGCCGCATTGGTTTTTCGAGGTTATTCACATAGTATATATCGGAGAAGGGATTGATAAAGACATCTTTCCGCTGCCTGTAGAGCTTTTCCATTTCGGCATAGAATTCGCATATTTCCTTTTCAGCTCCCGGGTATGCGAATACGCAGAATTCTTCTATCAGTTTGTCCACATCCGAATCAAGGTCAAATAAAAGTTTTGCCAAAACAAATTGATTCAGCGCACTGAAAGAGTAAGGGTTCCCCCTAAGTTCGCTGGTGTATGTGCCGGTTGTTATTCCTCTGAACGCCTTCAAATATTCAGATGTGAAACGGGGCGTTATTACAGGCATGTTCTTCGTTGGTATGTCATCGAAGCGCGGATAGCCGAAAATAAATGTCCTGACTCCGGCATTTTTCCATTTTTTTGCATTCTCAAGAGCGAACTCCTGGTACTTCAGATCTGTAAGATGCGGGCTTGCGAGTATGTTAACCGTAAATGAATGGTCCAACTTTACAAGCTTGGGCGGTTCATAATACGAATGACCTTTCGTTTGAGTCAGAAAATAGATCCCGGGGTGTGACTGGTGGATGATATCCGCTATTTTCTTCTGGAATCCGTATACGGCCTCGCTGACAGATTGGCTTTCGTTCATCGCTTTGCATTTTTCGCACTGGCAAAGATTTATAGGGGCATCGCAAAAGATTTTCACAGTTGTTTTTGATGGATTACGATTAAGGTCTTCTACAATATCGGCAACGGTTTGTTTTATCACTTCCTGATTGGAAAAACAGGGCACATGGTTTGGGTACTTTTCGCTTATGCGTTTGCCGTCCATAAGCATGAAATATTCAGGATGGATGTCCTGAAAACGTTTTTTCCAGTTATTCCAATATATGTAATAGATGTCATGATGTGCCCATCTCGGAATACTGCAAAGCATGCGGCGGGAAAAAATCATTTTATCAAGACTGGAAAACTCTCCGGTCATCATGGAAAAACCGCGTAGTACAAAAGTTGGCGTTGCCAGGTCGGCAGCGGATTCGAAGCTAATCGGCTTTTCTTTTGTAACGGAATATCCGTTTTCGCCCGGGAAATAAAAACCTGCTCCCGCATATTTATTCAGGAAATAATAGACGGAGAGGAGAGTGCCTGCTTCGCCATAAAAATCCTTCTCAGGGTCAATGCCTTTGTCGTCAAAGCCGTAGAAAAGTATATTGCGGCCTTTTCTGAATATGCCGAACCTGCCGTCAATGTCCGGAAGGTCAGTGAAGCCTGCCATTATAGCTTCACTTGAAACACCGGCGAAAAATATTACGGGTGACTCGTCACCGTTCAGCTTTATGGGAGCGTCATAAGTTTTTTCGAGTATTTTATTGAGTTCAGAGGCGGCGGTGCGACATACCGCGGAAGGATTGTCCGGGGTTATGATTTTGTAATTGAGTCTTTCTGCCGCGATATGTCCTGCGGAAAGAGGAATCGTTATCAGACACAGCGCTGTCGGCAGGATATTTTTCCAGAAACGCCCGATTCCCATCTTCAATCTCCCGTATTAATGCAAAAAGACTGTTTTTGCTCCCCACTCTTTTAAAAATAGTAGCGGATTATGGCCTTTTCCCTGAGTTTTTCAATATACTCCACGTAGGCTTTTTCTCTGAATTTCTTCTGAATACTGTCTCTTATGCTTGACTCGACTTTGTCAAATGCCGTCCCCTCTTTATCCTTTTTTGAAACGAGGTAAAGGAAATAGATTCCCTCATCGGTTTCGATCGGACCTGCAACGGAGCCCGGGGAAAGCGAAGTTATGCCGGCGAGGAACTCGGGTCTGAGCCTGGAAACCTCAATCGAACCGATTTCGCCGCCATTTTCGGCGTTGGGGCCTTCGGAATTTATAACGGCAAGGGTTTTAAATATTTTTCTATTGCCGCTGGCGGTGCTTTCCTTGATTTCATCAATAACGCTCTGGAACGAATCCAGATGTTTGCCGTCCTTTTTTATAAGTATCATATCCAGTTCGACGCTGGCGGGTGTGCTGAATTCATCTTTATGGGCCTCGTAATATTCGTATGTATCCTTCGGTGTGACGTAGACTGAACGGCCGCAATATTCATTGACCATAATATCAACGATGATTTTTTTACGTGCTTTTTCTTTAAGTTCGTCAAGAGAGGTTCCTGATTTTTTTGCTTTTTCGATGAGTGCCTCGCGTGATCCGTCACCGAAATCGGCGGAAAGTCCGTCCACTGTAGCTTCAATATACTGATCTATTTCGGGTATTTTAAAGGGGTTGCTTTTATAATCCTCGTAAATGAGTTTACGATTTATGATTCCGTCAAGGATTTTTTTTCTGAGCTTTCTGGTCTCCTGGAAGAGTTCATCGCCCCTGAATACCATGGCTAGGCGCGCCTCATCCCTGCCGCTTTCATAAATGACGTCGAGCAGGCTGATGGGTTCTCCGTCGACGGAGGCGAGTATAGAGTCAATCCTTTTTTTATCGGACGCCTGAACAAAAGGCGCAAGCGCCAGTAAAACGAGAAAAAATATCTTTCTTATCATATCCTACCAAAAGTTGTTGAGCCCTTTAAAATAACACGATTTACGGCTGAATCAAACGCGCCCATGCTTTCCGCCGGCGAGAAGATGGATGCGCGAAAGCGTTAGAAGGGCAAGACAGGGAAGAAATCCTCCGGACGGCAAAAGGTAAAGCATGAGCAGGCAAAGGCCTACAGCTCCGCCCGCCATCTCGAGGCCCCAGAAAACAGGAATGCGTGAAGCGCCAGACCTTCCACAGAATTCAGAAAAGGCCCCCCCTGTCGAAATGCCACAGATAAAAAGAGTTGAAAAAATAAGAGCGGCCGCGCTGGAGGGACTAATCTCGAAAAATCCATAGGAAGCCACAGGCGCCATTATTGAGAAAAACATCAGAAAGTTCCTGGCGAGTTCCGAAATCCTCTGCACGACGAACGCTCCGAGAGCCGTGCCGCCAATAAAAACACCGAGTAAAGCCGGAAGATCACGATAAAGGCCGCCACAGCAACACTGGTAGACGAAAAGAAGAACCGCGACAATGCCCATTGAGTAAAAGCCGTTCTCGAATGAGCAAAACATCAGGCGGAAGCCCATTTTTCTGGAGAAAATAAAACGAAAACAGCAATAGACGGCTATCATTGAAGCAATGAGTATAAGCCAGGATTCAGATATAAAATGGAGCGCTTTCAGTAAAGGTCCGTGAGATATGGCATCACCCGGAAGGGAGGAAATCCAGGAGGTCAAGTTAAAGTGCAGGAACGGCAGATACGGCTTTTCTATGGAATTAATATCTGATTGCCCGGAAGACATGACAAGCTTTTTCATCTCCGAATCTATCTGCCGCTGGGAATAAATTATAGACAAAAGTCCCTCGGGAAAGCGAAGAAATCTCTTCAGCACCCGTCCCGTGCGGCCGTCAAGTCTGGCAAGACTGGACGTGATATTCTTGCCATTTCCGGCAACAATAATCATATCCTTGCCTGAATTGACGGCAAGATTGCGAAAAACAGAGCTGACTGTTCCTGAAAAAAAGGCGCTGGAATTGAAAGATCCGGCAAAGACGCCGTCAGGCTTGAGAGCCTTCGAGACGGCAGAGTAGAATTCATTAGTATACAACCTGTTACCGGCAAAAGTATTGGGGCTTGGCGCATCCACATAAATAAGGTCGTACTCCTCCGGAAGGCTCTTGCCGATAAAGGATACCGGGTCGGCAATGAAAATCCTGAAATCCTCTCTTTTTCGGGGAATAATTCCGAAAGAAACGGCGGTAAGCACTGCCTGTTGTCCCTGACAGATGAGCGTAAGCTCCGAGACTGCGGGAATTCCAAGAAAGACCTTTGGCAGCGCGGAAAAAGGCGAGCAGAAAAGAAGCACCTTCTGAGAAGGCTTGTTCACCTGCATAAGGGCGAATACGGCGTTTGGAAAAGGAAGATTTTCATCGGGAGGGCAGTCCCCGATAAATACTCCGTTAAAATATAGCTCGCGCGACTTGCCGGCAGTCTCTGCGGCATCCGGCCTGATAATCTCAATCCTGCCGTCGGCAGTCTCTATGTTGCGCTCAAAGCCCCAACCACGCCTGAGAAAAGAAATAAAATGGTCGCCATCGGAAAGAGAAATAGAAAGGGCGGCAATAGCGGATACGACTGCGGCGGCAATGATCGAACGTATAAACATCTTGCGGGCGATACATAGGAGAGACGCCGCGAAGGCAGATACGAGAACAAAAAGCCCCGAAAAGCAGAGGAGCCTCAGCGGCTCGACAAAGTCGGCGAAGAGAAGCGAAAAGAGTACACCTCCGAGCATTGCTCCGGCGGCATCAAGCGAATAGGAGCCAGGACGCTCTCCGTCGCGGTGAAAGGAAGAGAGCACTCCGTAAACAATGCCATTCACTATACCAAAAGGAAGAGGCAGCAGGACGCATAAAAAGAGCATCAGGGAAAAAGAACCGACGGACGGCACCGGAAAAACAGCAGAGATAAAATATGAAGCATATGCTACTATCACGGACGCCGCCAACATGAAAGCGGCGGAACTCTCCAGCTTGAGTCTGAACTTAATCGCACATAGCGAGCCTAAGACGCAACCCGCCGCCGTCCAGAGGAGGAGCGGTCCGAGTAAAGCGACAATCACAAGTTCAGTCCCTGCAAAACGGCTGAGCATCTCCCTCAGAAGTACCGCCTGAAATATCTGGGAATAAAAGCCTTGAACAAAAAGAAAAAGGTAAATGTAAAAAAGTTTCCCGGAAATTTTCGGCATAAGTTTTGTATAGTCCTTATTTTATTTTGATTAATCTACTATACGTTATATATTATTTAAGCATATTTCAAAAGGGTTCGGGATATTTAACTGATTTGTCCTTACTTTTAAGAGAGGGTTCATATGAGACAGAAGATGTTGCTGCTGGCAGCCGTTTTTTTCGGAGTTCTCGCTTTTCTTCTCACCTTTCACCAAATAAAAGTCGAGAGAGAAAAGGCTCTGGGCGAGGCAAGAACGGTGGAAGTCGTAGTTCTGACAAAGGACAAGGTGGCCGATGAAGACATAACCCTGAACGACATAGAGCCGATGAAGGTCAAAAGATTCAAGTCGACAGGAGACAGAGATGTCCCTTGGACCCACAAGAATGTGATACTGAATCAGAAACTGGCGACTTCACTTAACAAGGGCGCTGTATTGCAGTGGAGCGACTTCCAGCTCGCGACAAAAGGAGCCAAAGGACTCTCTGACTTCATAACGCAGGGAGACAGGGCCGTCTCAATATCAGTAGATGTCACGTCCTCCGTAACCGGCCTCATAAGCCCCGGAGACAATGTGGACATTATCGGCACCTTCCGCTTTCCCGAAATGAAGGGCGATAAAACACTTGACACTCTCACAATCACGATACTTCAGAATGTGAAGATACTGGCGACAGGTACGGACATGGGTAAATTTCTCGTAAAGGGAATCCAGAAGAAAAATTACAGCACGGTTACTCTGTCACTGACGCCGAAAGAGGCCGAGATGATAATATTCGCCAGCCAAAAGGGACGCTTGACCCTGACCTTGAGAAACAGAGAAGAAACAAAAATAGAAACGTATTTGCAAAGCGTGAACTTCAAGTATTTCGAGGACCATATCAAAGACTACAACAACGAACGTGAAAAAAGGATACGGCCCGGCTACAAGAAGAAAAACTGAACAGGATGGCGAAAACGATGCTTGAAATCATCATAAGACAGCCCGGAAAGAAGGAAATGCTCGGAAAGCTGGTTCCGGGTATTTACCGGGTCGGCTCAGGTCCTACCGCACATATTCACCTGCCGCGCCCCGAAATATCGGGACAGCACGCCCAGTTCATAGTTTCCGATGACCAGTTGAAAGTTATCGATCTTGGAAGCAGCAACGGCACCTTTATCGACGGGATAAGACTGAGAACAAGCGAAACCTATGAGACACTCCCCTCGTCCGTGATAAAAATTGGGGAAGTCGAGATAATTATAAAAGCCCCGGAAATGCCGCCCGTCAGAAATGTCACACAAACAGCGCAGGCGGTCAAGCAGCAGCAGCAGACGGTGAAACCGGACGTGCAAAAAGCCAGCCCCGCCACCCCGCCGCCGTATGAGACAAGAAGCGGCAGAACGCTCGGTTCAATAATAAGCGAGGCGCAGGCGGACGCAAAGTTAAAAGGCGAAAACGAGATACCCATTCTCAAAATATCGGGTATAGGCGATGACGTTCGGCCGCTCGTACAGGAGATAAAGAAAAGGGCCCATACCGAACTGATGAAGAGGCTCAACCTAAAGAGAATGGCGGTCTCAGGGACCTCCGAAGAGGCGCTCGCCGAGAAAGCAAAAACAACGATACACGAAATACTTATGGATCTTTCAATCCCCCTGCCGCCTGGAGTTATGATTGAAACGATAGAAAAAGAACTTATCCATGAAGCAATAGGGCTGGGCCCGCTGGAAGACCTTATCGGGATGGATGAGATTACTGAAATCATGGTGAACGGGCCGAATATGGTTTTTGTTGAACATAAAGGTACAATATACAAAACCGATACCGCGTTTGCCGACAATAATCAGGTGCTGGCGGCGATAGAAAGAATCGTGTCCCCGCTTGGAAGAAGAATCGATGAAAGCTCACCGATGGTAGACGCTCGCCTGAAGGATGGTTCCCGCGTAAACGCGATAATCCCGCCGCTTTCGCTGGTAGGCCCCTCGCTGACCATCCGTAAATTTGCAAAAACACCGCTTCAGATAGACGATCTTGTCCGCTACGGAAGCCTTACACACAAAATGGCACAGTTCCTCGACGTCTGCGTAAAGGTTCGCAAAAATATAATCATATCAGGGGGAACAGGTTCCGGTAAGACAACTCTGCTTAACATATTAAGCTCCTTTCTGCCGAACAGGGAGAGGATAGTTACAATCGAAGACGCGGCCGAACTCCAGCTCAGGCAGGAGCACATTGTGCGTCTTGAATCAAGGCCACCCAACATCGAGGGCAAAGGCGAAATAGCAATACGCGACCTTGTGCGAAACTCGCTGCGAATGCGCCCTGACAGAATAGTAGTAGGTGAGTGCCGTGGCGGCGAGGCGCTTGATATGCTTCAGGCGATGAACACCGGACACGACGGCTCGCTCACAACAATTCACGCGAATACGCCGAGAGACGCGCTGGCCAGGCTTGAAACCCTTGTTCTAATGGCCGGATTCGACCTCCCGCTTCGAGCGATAAGAGAGCAGATAGCATCCGCCATAACAGTAATAGTCCAGATAAACAGGGAACGCGACGGGACACGAAAAGTGACCCACATCAGCGAAATAACCAAAATGGAAGGCGAGATAATCACGTTGCAAGATATTTTCGTTTACAAACAGGAGGGCTGGACACCCGAAGGCAAGATCCAAGGAGCCCATGTCCCGACCGGAAATATCCCTACATTCATGGATGAGATAAAACGCGGCGGACTAGGCCTCGATATATCCATCTTCAATGACGGCAGGGGGTACTGAAAATGGAATTTGCTTTTCTCGCCAGCCTCTGTGCCGGACTTTCGGTAACATTCACAACGCTAGTGATAGTTGACTTCATATCCTATGCGTCATCAAGGTACAAGGAGCGTTACGTGAAAGAAACCGCTATCGTGCTGGATGACGTGCTGCTGCAGATGCCGCCGGGAAAGATATTCGATCTCAGCCTGGCGTTAAGCGGTCTTTCGGGTTTTCTGGGCATGCTGATACTGGGAATAGCCGGTTCGGAGTGGTCATGGACAAAAGGAATCTTTATAGGCATAACCTGTGCCGCCGCCACCTTTCCCGCGCCGAAGCTTTTTCTGAAGCACCTCAAAAAGCAGAGGCTCGCGAAGTTCAATGAACAGCTTGAAGACGCGCTCTCGTCCATGAGCAGTTCGCTCAAGGCAGGTTTCAGCATAAACCAGGCGCTGGAAGTTATTGCAGATGAGAACAAAAATCCTATATCGGTAGAATTCAAACTCCTTGTTCAGGAAATCAGACTCGGAGTGCCGATGGATGAGGCCCTTCAGAATATGGTTCAGAGACTCGACAGTGCGGATTTCGAACTGGTATCGACTGCGGTAATAACAGCCCGGCAGACGGGCGGGGAGCTTACCGCGATTCTCGACAGGCTGGCCTCTGTGATACGCGAAAGAATGAGAATAAACCGCAGACTGATGGCGCTCACGGCACAGGGAAGGCTTCAGGCCTATATGATATCGATGATGCCGATCGGATTGTTCATCGCGATGTCATACATAACGCCCGACATGATAAGCCAGTTTATGCACGCGACGGTAATGGGATTCATTCCCATAGGAATAACACTTCTGATAGCCTGCGCCGGAATGTTGGTCGCAGGGTTCTTTGTAATTAAAAAAATAACCACGATTGATATATAAAAGTATGGACTCATTTCTAATAGTTTCTTTTAGCGCATCGCTGTTCGCCGGAATAGCGGCCACGTGTTTTTTCCTCGGAATAATGGCTCTATTAAAAAATGTGGAAATGGAAAAGACAGCCAGACCTGACGCGAAAAAAGTCCCGCTCCTGATTAAGATATTCCTGCCGTTCTCGTCAAATCTTGAGAGGCTCACACGATTTCCGCTCTTTGATATTCCAAAGCTCAAAACTGCCACTCTCGTGCAGATGGCGGGCTATGACGAAACATTCACGGCTGAGCAGTTTATCGCGGTCAGGATACTTTCCGCATGCACGGGACTGGTCTTCATGTCGTTCCTTGCGATAAAAAACCCGCTTGCCGGGATTCTCATGATGCTGGCGATGGTAATATATCCTTCATGCTGGCTTAAAGCGATGGTCAAAAAAAGACAGTTTGAAATAATGAAGGCGTTGCCGAACGTACTTGACCTCCTCACGCTTTCGGTCGAAGCCGGAAAAGATTTTCTTACCTCACTCCGGGACATTCTCGCCAGGAGGAGACTTGACGCCCTCGGCGAAGAGCTTAAAAGGACGCTCCACGAAATACAGCTCGGCAAACAGAGGCAGTCCGCACTCAAGGAACTGGCAAACAGGGTTAAGCTGCCCGACCTCACGTCAGTGATAAACGCGATAGTACAGGCAGAGGAACTCGGGGTAAGCATCGCAAATCTTCTCAAAATACAAAGTGAGCAGTTGAGAAGCAAGCGCTTCTCAAGAGCAGAACAGCTTGCGAACGAAGCCCCCGTAAAAATAATCATACCCGTGGTTATTTTTATATTCCCAACGGTTTTCATAATACTGATGGGGCCAATAATTCTTCAGGCAATGAGGACATTCGCAAAATGATATACAATCTCTCGAAGAAAAAATATATATCAAAAGCGCCGGTATGCGCAATGGGTATCTTAGCAAGGGCCCGCGGCATGATTGGCAGAGACTTCACTGATTTCGACGCTATGATATTTGAGGACTGCAACAGCATACATACCATGTTTATGTCCATTAACCTAGATGTGCTCTTTATTGACAGCGAAAACAGAATATGCGCATTGAGAAAAGCAATGACACCCTGGAGATTCTGCGCACGATGCGCCTCTGCCAGAACGATAATAGAACTGCCCGAAGGCACCATTGAAAAAACAGGAACGGACGCCGGAGATTTCATCGATCTCAAATCAGAGCTCTCAGATGAACGAGGGAAGTCCGTATTAAGTAAAGAATTGATAGAACCGGCGGAAACAGCAATACCACTCAGCGGGAACAGAAGATGAAAATTTATTTTGTAAACGGCCCCAGAAAAGATGAAACACTGGAAATGCAAGGACCGGCCCTGACCGTAGGAAGGGAAACCGACAACACCATAAGCCTCCTCGTCGGAGGGGTCTCAAGATACCACTCAAAATTTGAACTGCACGGGACTTCCTGGCTGCTCAGCGACCTCGGCAGTACCAACGGAACAAAGGTAAACGGAATAAAAATAGCTGCGCCGCAGGAACTTAAGCCTGGCGACATGATATACTTCGGAGACCAGCATGTAAAGGTATTCGAAAACTCCCCGGATGAAAGTTCCGGCTTTCCCCCAATAATAGAGACAACATCAGGCACAGCCGCAGGGGAAATAAAAATACTATCCCCCGAACCGATGGAAAACTCCGGAATAAAAGCACCTGAGCCACTGGACGCCGTAGAGTCCGTGTTCAAAAGGCAGCCGCAGATGACATCTCCCACAGCCAGAACGATTCCCGACATAAATGGTCTCCTGGAGCAGGAGCAGGAGCCCTCCAGCTATTTCGCTGAAGTTCTGCAACCGACTGGTGAAAGCGTCCATTCTCCATTAGCAGCCCTTTCCAAGATAAATTTCTTTGGCAAAAAGGGAAAAACACAGACAACAGAAACTGAGCATGAAAAACCCAGAAAACACGCCAACGCGCTCTTTTATGTCTCGGTAATAGGACTTGCCGTGATATTCATCTCCATCTATTTTGTTTTTGACAAGATAGCGGCTGAAAAAATAGCCATTGCAACAGCACAGAAACAGAAGGCGGTAAAGGAAAAATCACCGTTTCTGCTCATTTACCGCAAACAGGTCATAAAAAACAACAATATCTTCTATTTCAGCCTTTCTATAGAACACGGCAACGTCGTTTTCACAGTGGATGATCTGAAGGCGGACATTCACTACACGAAGACCATTGAGAACGCGGAGGAAAGCAGACTCAACGAGATCGAGCAACTCGTCCGCGGAACATCGTTCATGGCTCTGAAGCAGGACAATTCACCGGGGCCCGCCAAGCCTGAAAGCATCAGAACGATTATCGCAGGTTACGATGACAATCTCAATGAGATTACGGTAAAAGATAATTTTGCCAGCAGTTCCTTCGAGAGCATAGAGGTGGCCGTCGATGAATTCGCCTCAAATTATGATCTCAGGACAATATCGCTCACGCCGGAAGAGCTTAAGTCCGAGGCGGAAAAAGCATTTACAAAAGCCGAAGAGCTATTTACCAATGAAGAAGCCCGACCGGAAAACCTCAGAGAGGCCATCGCCAGATATAAGATGGCAGTAGAGTTTTTAAATCCGTTCTCACCCAAACCACCCATGTGGAACAGTGCCAGAAAAAAACAGCAGGAAGCAACAGCCGTCCTCGAAAAAAGAATAAAAGACATTGACTTCGACTTCCGAAAGGCACTCCAGATGGATGACTATTCGCGGGCTCTCGAACTCAGTTCTCAGATGCTTCTCACCGCTGATCCCTACTCAAAAACATACGTAAAGTATAAAAAAGTAAGAATGGAATTGGAATCCAAAATGAGGAGCCTCAAGAAAAAATGAGAAAAGCAGCCAACCTGTCAATACTCTTAATGTCAGCCCTTTTTATATTACTTTCCGGTTGCGAAAAGAAGAAGAAGGTGAACTATACAACCCTGACCATAAACTCAATCCCTCAGGGCGCGGTTGTTTCCATCGACGGAAAAGAACTCAGCACGACTCCGGTAACAGTAAAAATAACGCCGGGAAAGCATATAATAAAAGCAGAAAAACAGGAGTTTCTCCCAAAATGGACAAAAGTATTGTGTTCACCGGGAGCCACAGCGGCAGTGGAGATACCAATGGACCCGATTACCGCCTCGACACTTATCGAAAGCACGCCTCAGGGTGCAGAGGTTATAATAAGGG
The DNA here is from genome assembly GCA_001804785.1 of Lentisphaerae bacterium GWF2_45_14. Taxonomy (GTDB): domain Bacteria; phylum Verrucomicrobiota; class Lentisphaeria; order Victivallales; family GWF2-45-14; genus GWF2-45-14. Next base: position 124,926 of record MHBG01000072.1, on the reverse strand, counting down.
GGGAGAGTGTCGGAGAAACCCCGCTGGTACTCTATAATCAGAGCTTGGGCCCCCGTTCCGCCATCCTGAAAAAAATAGGCGCCGTAAATAAGGAAATATCATGGGAAATAACCGATGACCGGCCAAGGTACATCAAGGAGACACTTTCATCCAATCTCGGCAATCTCATAATAAGAACGGAACCTTCAAATGCAACGATATCGATTGACGGTAAACCGCGCGGGAATACCCCCTTCTCCGCACCAATTGAAGAAGGAAATCATTCCATAAAAATATCAATGAGCGGATATTCCGGGCACGAGCAGTCCATTCTGGTTCTTCGTGATAAGACACTTACAAAAAATATTTCGCTTCAGCTTCTCCCAGGCTCGGTAACAATAAGCTCATCACCGCCCGGGGCATTTGTATATGTCAACGATAAACAGTACGAAAATACGCCATGCGAGATAAAAGACTTAAAACCCGGAAATTATAAGCTCAAAATACAGAGGCCCGGCTATGACCCGTCAGAGAGGGACTTCAGTATAAGACCGGGGCAGAAGACTACAGTCTCAATAAACCTCGACAGCAACACAGGTCGAATACAACTTGTAACCTGCCCGGCCGGTATATCCATTTACATTGACGGAAAATTTCTGGGAAAAACGGAAAAGGGCGAGCACAAAGATGTCTCAAAAGTGTTTGAGGTTGACAATGTAAGCATGGGCAGCCACACACTGACCCTAGTCCACAAGCTCGCCAAGCCCAACACAAAATCGTTCACGCTGAAAATAAATAAAGGCGAGACCAAAAGGCTTAAAAACATAAGAATGTGGATAGCCGACACCGAGCTTCTGCTCAGGGATGGAAAACGCTATGTGGGTCGCCTTGAGACGGAAAATGATCAAGCGGTAATGTTTGAAATTGAGCCCGGCGTAACCCAGCACTACGACAAGTCAGAGATAAAAAGCATGAAGACACTTGAATACAAAGAAGAATAAAACCTATTCCATGAACATATTGTTGCCTTCGACACTCTTAACATTATCCTTAGTAAGGATGATGTAGCGCTGGTCAAAAGCTTTCTGGGGGTCTTTAGGTGCAGGATCTTCAGAAAATTTTACACCCGGCTTATAAGTAAGCGCGATAAGATAATCGGCATCGATAGCCCTTTTTAAAGCATGTACATCGGCAAAAAGCAGAGCGACCTTGGGCCGTGTATTCTCGTCCATTGTCCAAATTGACATTTCGCCCACGTCGTAAGGAAGGCCAATAAGAGAAATCACCAGGTTGCATTCAGGATGCTCCTTCAGAAGATTATCGAAGTGCTCTGCACGCATCATCTCCCACATCGGCATCATCTCAATCTCTTCAGGATTTTTAACCCCTTCAGGTATAGGAACTTTAACATAATCCATGGCCCCAATCTCTATTTTAGAGCCCATGCCGTCCTTAAGCCCCTCAATCATCTCTTTCTGTCTATTGCTTTTCTCATAGTTTTTCTCTACGACGATAAGGGCCTTCCTGCCGGGATAACGCTTAGCCAAGTCGCGGCCTAGAATAATCGAGGCGGCCTTCGCGAACTTCATTTCGTTTGCTATAAGCTTTTCTGTCTCATTTGAAAGAAAGGTAATACTGAGGATTGTTATACCGCATAGCAATACTATGCTGAAGAAAAATATTGCCGCGGACTGGGCATTGGCGTAGGCCCTCTGTTTACGTGCGCAGTATATCATTCCCGCGAACGCGAGAAACATCACCTGAGAGGCAAAGGCCATTGTCTTGTCTTTCCCGAAAAGCAAAGAGACACCGCAGACAACAGCCAGAATAATAAAACCTAACGACTTGGCGGAAGCATTGGGATCGCTGTCTACTTTTTTGCGGAAATAAAAACTCCCAAAGACAGATGAGGCAACACCTACAACGAGAATGAAACCCATAAGCAACTCCGTATTTAGCCACCTTCTCCCTGAATAAACAAAAGAAGGGGAAATAACAACCTATTCTACTTAAATAGCAGGTATATCTAATATTGTCAAGCCTATTTGGGGCTAAACTTCAGGGAAATGTCTAATGCGAGTAATGGCTCAGTCTTTTCTTAGGTTCAAGCGATATTTTCGAAGGGGTGGGAGTTTTTACTATTTCCACTTTAGCGCCGAGCGACTCAGAGAGTATCGCCTGGAGTTCCCTTGCCGCAAAGACCTCGCAAGACTTATCCGGAACAACAATTTCGCAATTATCTTTTTTAAGAACCAGATTGTTTCCTGTTTCCTTATAAAAACACCCACTGAAAATCACTGAACAAAACACGGGAAAAATGAAAAGACTTCTGAACGCTTTTGACATTTGCAACTCCTCGTTTCTTATTTTAATTATTCGAATACATACTGATCATATGAATCCAAGACGTTTTTCAGCGCAGTGCTTGAGGCATGCATATCGCAAAAAAGCTCGTTCATCCTGCCTGCATGCCGGAAATCCCCGCCGCGAGCAGGGTCTGCACTGGCTTTAAAAGGCCATAGATTGACAGAAAAAATGACAGGCCAGCCTATTTCTCCGCTAGTTATGCGTTGTCCGTCAGCCAGGTATATGATATTGGACGGATTTTTAATGGTCGAAACTTTTTTCATCCGTTCAGCGTTTGAATCTGGGCAATCCCATCGGCAGTAGTAGTTCTGCATATAGCTGCAGTTGACGCAATTCGATCCCGTTCCGGAAAGAGACCGTCTGACCGAATCGGAAGGACAAAGGTAAATACTGGCCTTTGCCGCATCATATTTCGCCTGGTTGTGGATTATATTGGTATAAGGTTCCAGACTACTATAGAAAAGGCCAGAACCCGAAACAGATCCCGGGAAATAGTCACTCCAGTCGCCCTGATACATGGCAACTGCCTGTCCAATCTGTTTGAGGTTTCCTGTACATTGAATCTGGCGCGCCGTTTCTTTGGCGCGGCTGAGCGCAGGGAGCAGCATGCCTGCCAAAATTGCTATAATAGCAATAACTATCAGCAACTCGATTAATGTGAACCATGTCTTGCATCTGGCAGTCATATGGTATCTCCCATTTGTACACTCGACTCGACGGTATAACATTCCGTCCTGCCGAAATTTGTACGATTTATCCGTTCGCTTAGGATTCTGGCCGCATTGATTCCCAGAAGTTCAGGCTTCACGTCAATGGTGCTTATGAAGGGTTTTTTCATTCTGGAGAAACCAAGTCCGTCAAATCCCATCACTCCTACCTCCTGCCCCAGTTTTACGCCTTCATCGGTAAGCACATCGGTGATTACCCGCGCAAAAGAATCATGTGGAGAAAACAATAGAGTCCTGATTCCCTGCCTCATTTTTTTTCTGATATCGGCTAAAGTATCTTCATGCGGAAGCATATTGAAATCGAATGTTTCTATCATCTCGCTTTTAATTCCACTATCTTTAAGGCCACTGAGAAAGGCTTCCGTCCTTTCGTGGCTGTTGAATTTCGGTGTCTGTTCTTTTCCGGCGATAAAAAGACGGTATCCCATCTTAACGCAAAGCTCCGCGGCCTTTTTTGCTCCGTTTACGTTGTCGGGGGCTACCGAATCGACATTCTCTGAACTTTTTCTGCCCACGACGACGAATGGTTTTTTAATTTTTTGGGTCAGTTCTTTTATTAATTGGTCCGGAATTCTTTCATCAAGCAAGTACCCGTCAACCGTGTCTACCGCTTCAAGGCATGTTTCCTTTATCGAACTCAGAGTCTTCGCATCTGGTATTTGCTTAAAAAGTTCAATGTTGCAGTAAGGATAGTAAATGTTGATCCTCTGTCTCATGCATTCCTGCTGGATGGCCTGGTTGATGTCATTAAAATAGTTATCATAAAAATTGCTTTTCCTGCACGGTCTAAGTATGCAGGCAACCACCCCTTTAAGCGCCGGAGTATTTTCTTTGCTTCCAGAAGTTTTGGCAAAATAACCTTTGCCCTTGACGAATTCCACATATCCGGAGTCGGAAAGCTCCTTCAGTACTCTCAGCGCCGTAATATGGCTCACGGAATACTTTTTCCTTATTTCGCTCACAGAGGGTACTTTTTCCTCGGGCTTTATCGAGCCGGAAGAAATAAGCGTCCTAATATCCGATCCTATTTTCTCATAAAGGTGAATCGCTGACATTAAAGTACCTTACTGGTTATATCTGGTAATAGTATATAGCCGGCGTTTATTTTGTCAAGGGCTCAAATTACTTAAAACTCCAAATCCTGCGGGGTTCAATGCGTTTTGGCTTTGTGTCGGGTACGGCAGTGTTTACCCAAAACCTCCTTGGAGCCATGAGAAAAGAGTGTTATATTGGGATAGTAATTAGAATATGAGAGGACCGGCGCAGGGCAGAAGCTCCTGCCGAAAGAGGAAAAAATGAACATCCAAATACTTCTGAAGGAATGGACGGAAAAGGCGGGCGTGGCCAAGCTGCAAAGTCCCGCATTCGATACAGAGAGCATCTTTGCGGAAGTCCTAGTGGTGCCGAGACTGGAGCTTCGCCTTCAGTCTTCAAATATCCTTTCGAAAGAAAAGATTTCCGAAATATCGCGACTGATGGGAAGGCGTCTGGCAGGCGAGCCATTGCAATACATAGTTGGTAAATCGCACTTCCGAAAACTCTGCTTGAGCGTTGGGCCTGGCGTCCTCATTCCGCGCCCCGAAACCGAACTGATAATAGATATAGCCGCGCGTTATATCAAAAAGGGAATGAGAATAGCCGATGTCGGAACCGGCTCTGGAGCGATTGCGCTTGCGGCAGCGTCGGAGTTCCCGGATACCCATGTAACGGGAATCGACATCAGTTCTGCGGCACTCGAACGGGCAGAGTCGAATCGCAAGGACCTTGACATAAAAAATGTCTCTTTCATGA
>MHBG01000072.1:118351-120038 GCA_001804785.1 Lentisphaerae bacterium GWF2_45_14 | reverse complement strand
GCCATATGTCAGCAGTTCCGAATACGATGAGCTTCCCTCCGAAGTAAAAGACCACGAGCCTGAAAATGCTCTCCATGCCGGAGTAGACGGCCTTGACATCATAAGGAGGCTCCTCAATGACGCATTCCGCGTTCTTGTCAGCGGCGGCGTACTCATTGTCGAGTGCGGCGCGAACCAGGAGAAGGAGCTGCTATCTATCATTAGCGGTGCTCAATTTTCGGCTGTGGAGAGGTTCAGCGACCTTACCGGACATTTCCGCTTTATCGGTACCGCAAAAGTTTAATGCAAATTTTACGTTATATAGAAATTTTTACACTGGAATTTCAACTAAGGCGAATGTACTTTTACTGTATGGTAAAAAAGCAGTAATTTTATATAAAGGGGAATTCAAATCATGCGTACGTCAGTTCTGGCCATGATTCTGGCAGGCGGAGAAGGAACAAGACTTTCACCACTAACAGATCAGAGGGCCAAGCCGTCGGTTCCGTTTGGTGGCAAGTACAGGATCATCGACTTCGTACTCAGTAACTTTGTCAACAGCGGAATAAACAGCATATTCGTGATAACCCAGTTCAAGTCTCAAAGCCTTATGGAGCATATTATCAACGGCTGGAATATCTCGAGTGCTCAGGGCAAAGGTCGCTTTATCGTGCCCGTTCCGGCACAGATGCAGACACTTGATAAAAGATGGTATTCAGGCACGGCCGACGCCATCTTTCAGAACATCCATCTTGTCGAAGACTTCAATCCTGACCTAGTGGCAATATTCGGCGGTGATCATATCTATAGAATGGACATTACGCAAATGATTGCCTTCCATATAAAAAACAACTGCATAGCGACAGTCGCGGCGATTCCTGTCCCCATCGAAGAAGCGACAGATTTCGGCGTGATCCAGGTCGATTCCGACTGGCGCGTCATAGGCTTCGAGGAGAAACCGAAGGAACCGAAATCCATTCCGGGCAATCCCAAAATGGCGCTAGCCTCAATGGGGAACTACATCTTTAACAGCAGAGATCTTATCGCCTTTCTCAAGAAAGACTGCGGCAAACAGGACAGTAGCCACGACTTTGGCAAAGATATCCTGCCAGGTCTCGTAGGTTCAAAAAGACTTTTTGCCTACAACTATCACCTTAACAAAATACCTGGCGCACAGGCAAACATGGCCCCTTACTGGCGCGATGTCGGGACGCTCACATCATACTACGAAGCAAATATGGATCTCAAAACGCCGAACCCGCAGCTGGACCTTTACAATAAACGCTGGCCGATTTATAACTATCACTACAGCCTGCCTGCCGCCAAATTCGTGCACAACGAAGAAGTCGGAATGGACGGACTGCCCAGAATCGGCAAATCAATCAATTCTCTCGTTTGCGACGGCTGCATCATATCGGGGAGCACCGTATCCGATTCCGTGCTCTTCAACTCCGTACATGTCCATAGCTACAGCACTGTGCAGAACTGCATACTCCTCAATGACGTCGAAATAATGGAGCATTGCCGCGTAAAGAATGTAATCGTTGATAAGCACGTGACTCTTCCTCCTAATACCGTTATCGGCTATTGCCGGAGCGAGGATGAAAAACGCTTTAAGGTTGTTGACCTCGACAAGGATAAGGGTACCTGGCTTTCCGTTATTCCCAAGAATAGGGCAATGGAAAGAGAACTGGCGAAAGTCGTCGAT
>MHBG01000072.1:52980-118345 GCA_001804785.1 Lentisphaerae bacterium GWF2_45_14 | reverse complement strand
GATGTCGAAGTAGATATAGAAGTCTGATCCATACATTGACGGAGGGGCGAGTGGGTAAAAACGCGAGGGGGATGAAGTGGCTTTACGGCGAACTTCCCGAGCTTGAGGCGAAGGAGATAATAACACCGGAGGCAGCCTCGAAGATTCGAGGATATTACGGTGAAATTCCAGTTAAAGACACACGCGCACTTGTCCTGGCGATATTCAGTGTCCTCGGCGCCATCCTTGTAGGATCTGGAATAATTCTCATCATCGCTCATAACTGGGACGGAATTCCGAGAAACATAAAGACGCTGCTTGCGTTCCTTCCTCTCATCATAAGCACGGTCATTTCTGGTTACGTGCTTTTGAATGGCAAGGAATCTCCGGCGTGGAAAGAGGCGGCGGCGGTTTTTTCCGGCCTTTCGGCGGCTGCCTGTATTGCCTTGATTTCGCAGATATACAATATGGGCGGCAATCTTCACGACTATCTTACAATCTGTCTTCTTCTCGCGATTCTTCCGATATATGTTTTCAACAGCTCAGTGCTGGCGGCAATATATCTGCTTGCCCTTATCCCCTGGACTTTTAATGCGCCCAATCTCTATGGACATCCTGATATAACCATCATGATAACCTATTTCGCATTTATTGCCGCGACAACTCCGCACTTTTTAAGCATGTTGTTCAACAAAGAATTTTCATTCAGATATCCCTGGCTCGGCTGGGTGCGGAGTATTGTCCTTGTCATCACAATAGGTATGGTTTTCAATCATCTGGACATAAATATCATCATATATTCGATATGTTTCGGCTTTTTCTACATTGTCGGGCTTCGCTTCGAGGATTTTTCAGGGCCATTCTTAAAAAGGCCGATTAACACGTCGGCAATTCTTGTTCTCATGTTTTTAATGTATGCAATGAGTTTCCAGGATTTCTGGGATCATATTGATTTTGATATGAAATATAAGTATTTTCTGATTATTCCCGGTATCTTTTTCATAGCGTTCCTGTCGGTCTCGGCCAAAATGATTAAAGAAAAGAAACTCGATATAATTCAATCCATGGTGATATCCTTCCCGCTTGCCGTGGTGCTATTCTGGATATTGATACTTTGTTTTCCGTCTTGGGACATACTGGAATCTCTGCCATATTTATATTTCAACATATTCATCGCGGCGCTGGGGATTCTAAGCATCCTCAGAGGCTTCCGGAGAGGGGTACTCCTGGATATGAATGTAGGAATAGTTGTTCTTTCCATGCTTATTATCGTGAGGTTTTTCGACAGTCATCTGAGTTTTGTCGCGAAAGGGAGCGTCTTTATTTTTCTTGGCACGGCAAGCCTCATGGCGAACTGGTATTTCTGTAAACGGTTGAAAAAGGAGAAGGCATGAAAAAGCGGTTACTCATAGCTCTTTTCATCCTTGCCACGCTCGCGCAGTTTGCTGTACCGTCCTCTATGATATATAAGTATGAGACGGTTCTTGGCAATGGCGAAGTTTTTAGGTTCAAAACCGCGCCGGTCGACCCGAGCGATCCATTCCGCGGCAAATATGTAACCCTCAGCATAGAGAATGATTCTGTGAAAAATACCGGACATCTTTTTTCGTATGGGGAGAGCGTTTTTCTCGTTGTCGAAAACGACAAAGACGGTTTTGCGTATTTTTCAAAAGCATCAAAGGAAAAGCCGGCAACTTCCAATTATTATAAGACACGCTGCAAATGGGCGGACGGAGGCGAAATCCGTGTCCAAATCGGCTTCGACAGGTATTATATGAACGAGGAAAAAGCACCGGAGGCCGAAAGACGTTATAATGCCAGACGTAGCAAGGACGCCTCCCCGTCATGGGTAAGCGTCAGAATATTGAACGGTACCGCCGTCATAGAAGACCTTTTTATAAACGGCGTATCAGTGAACGAGCTTCTCAAGGGTACGCGCTGAAAGAGCTTTCCCATATTTGTATTTTCGTGATTCCTGACTATGGTAAGTCTTTTTGCTATTTAAATGAAAACGCATAATATTTTTTAATCGAGGAAATAAGTAAAAATGCCTGTTACAGTTCTTGTCGGTGTACAATGGGGAGATGAAGGCAAAGGAAAGATTATAGACGTCCTTACGGAAAAAACCGAAATGGTCGTACGTTTCCAGGGCGGCAATAACGCCGGACATACAGTTGAGATAGGTAAGGAGAAATACGTCCTGCACCTCGTTCCCTCCGGTATCCTAAGAAAAGGCACCGACAACGTAATAGGCAACGGGCTCGTGGTCGATCCCAGCGCGCTCATGTCCGAAATGAAAGAACTCGCCGAGCGCGGTGTCGATATATCAGGCATTCAGCTGAGTTCAAAAGCGCAGCTAATCATGCCCTATCACAAGCTCATGGACGCGATGAAGGAAACCCGCCTTCCTGATTCGAAAAAAATAGGAACAACAAAAAGGGGTATCGGTCCGGCATACGCAGACAAGGCGTCCAGAACCGGTATCCGTGCCTATGAAATACTAGACCTTAAGCGCTTCGAAACACGTTTCCGCGAGCAGGCCGAATCGTACAATAAGATATTCAGCGAAGCCGGAATCGAAATCCTTGATATCGACAGCGAATGGTCAAAGCTTGCCGAGTCCGCAAAATATCTCGCGTCACACGTGATTGATACCGTCGTAACCGTCAACGCCGCCGCTCGCACCGGAAAGAACATCCTCTTCGAGGGTGCTCAGGGCGCGATGCTCGATATAGACCACGGCACATATCCCTACGTAACCAGCAGCAATACGACATCAGGCGGCGCCTGCACCGGATCGGGTGTCTCTCCCAAAATGATTGATACTGTCTATGGCGTGATGAAGGCCTACTCGACCCGCGTTGGTGAAGGCCCCTTTCCAACCGAGCTTTTCGGCGAAGAAGGCGAAAATCTCCGCAAAGCCGGGAATGAATACGGCGCGACAACCGGACGCCCGAGGCGTTGCGGATGGTTCGACGCCGTGGCATGCCGCTATTCCTGCATGATCAACGGGGTCGACAAGCTGGCTATAACAAAGCTTGATGTTCTCGACAATCTCCCAGAACTAAAAATATGCACAGCTTACGAAGTCAACGGCAAAATAACCGAAAACGTCCCGGCTGATACGGACGAACTCGCAAAGGTAAAGCCCGTCTATGAAACCGTCGAAGGCTGGATGACAAGTACATGCGATGCAAGGGAATTCAGCGAGCTTCCTGAAAAGGCACAGGCATACCTCAGGAAAATAGCCGCCCTCGCAGGCGCGGATATCGGGATTATCTCCGTAGGCCCGAAACGCGAGCAGACATTTTACGCATGAGCTCCGAAAGAACATTCGAAAAAGGCAAAACCACGATAGGAATCGTCAACTACAAGACGGAACTCCTGACGAAGCTTTGTCTCAGAAGCATAAGAAAATTTACAAGCGTTCCCTACAAGGTTGTAGTCGTGGACAATGATTCAAAGGATGCCTCTCTCGACTACCTGCGAAGCCTCAAGTGGATAACCCTTGTCGAGCGCCCTGGCCAGGTAATGAGATCCGGTTCATGGGCACACGGCACCGGCCTTGACCTCTGTCTCGATGCGGCCGACACCGAATACTTTGTGGCGATGCACTCCGATACATTCGTACACCGTGCCAACTGGCTCGAGTTCCTTATAAAAAAGATTGAAAGCAGCCCAGCCGCCCAGTGCGCCGGCTCAGGAAAAATGGATCTCAAGCCCCTCTGGCTGGTCATTCTGAAAAAACTTACGGACTTCAAGGAATGGTCCAGAAAACTTTCGAAAGACCACAAGCGTGATGATTTTTACATTCGCACAATCTGCGGGCTTTATCGCACCGAGACCCTTTTCAAGGAAAATCTCCGCTTCGTAATGGATGTTGACAAAGGCGTAACCTGCGGAAAACAACTCTACTATGAATTGATAGACAGAGGCTATAAGACGCGGCCCGTCACCGACTACGCGATGAGCAGTTATATCTACCACTTGGCCCATGCTACAATGGTGCTGAATCCCGAGTTCACCGTCAGGAAACGTACTGAAAAGAAATGCCGCAAGGCGATGCTTGAAATACTGGAATCGCCCTTAGCGAAGGAAATACTCGCCGATGACTCGCTCGATAAATAGCAAATTGCCTCGCAGGGAAGTAGCGATACTTATCCTCTATGACGAAAATGAACGAATGCTCCTTCAGAAACGTACCGCAGACGCTCCTGTTTTTCCCGGGGTGTGGGGATTTTTTGGTGGAGGTATTGAAAGTGGCGAAAGCCCGCTTGAGGCATTGAAAAGGGAAATATATGAGGAACTCGAATACGAGATAGCGAACCCCGGCTTTCTGCTTGAAGAGGAATACTGCCATAAAGATCCGCCGCGCGAAATAAAGCGATCTGTTTTTATCGAGTTCTACGATTCTTCACAGAAACTTGTTCTGCACGAGGGTGAACGCATGGGCTGGTTTACGCACGAAGAAACCTTGAAAATCGTCGATATTCCTTCTTTCAACCGCCCTATTCTCAGGGCGGTCAGCCTTGAAATAGAATCGCGCCGTTCTTCCTAAAACGAGGTGAAGAAGGGGCTGGGAACGATGATTATTTTTTTCATTGTTGTTTTATCGTAGACCGTTACTGTGTCGTTCTTGGTGTCAAAAAAAAGCTTCCTTTCGGGACGGTCGGCCGCAAGAACAAGATACCATTTTCCTTCATCACCTGATTTGAATATGGAAACACGTCCCATCTGGGGAGTCGAATCGGGCGGGTCAATATATACAAGTACACTGGTGCCGCCCATTGTAAACTGGCCCTTCAAATGCCCATGATTGTGTCTCCGGTCAATCCATTTTTCCATATCCCCTTTTGAGTTAAAGTTCCTGCGACCAGGATTTTCAAAGACGCCGATATATAGGAAAAATGCCCCCGCCAGAATAACAACAATAACGCCAATAAGGGATTTCATTCGGTACCCCCCTCCTTTTTATATAGCTGAAGATAAACCGTTATGATGATTATTTCAAGATTCGCTTAGCCTCTAAGCTGGAGTACTTTTACAAAGCTCCGCATAATCATATAGCATTCGAGCACGGATTACAAGCGCCGAAATAGGTCTCATCCGTTGTGATATAATCCCCTCAATGCCGTCAGCGCCACGCGGCTTTTGAACTTGCTGTCGTAGTTCTTCTTCAGTTATTCAATCGCTCCAACTTTAGGGACCACTTTAGCTTTATTTCCTCAATGGCTTGCTTTTTTTGTACATATCAGTTATATTAACATTACTTAATAACTAAAAAGTAATTAAAATGGCAGAAGACGGAAGGCATCTAATAGGTTTGTGGAGAGGTCTTGAAATGCTTGACCTTTTATCAAGGAATCCTTCCGGGTTACCTTTCGGAAAGCTTCAGGAGTTTCTTGCCGGTCTGCCTTCACCCACCCTTTCCAGGCTGCTTAGGGCAATGAATGACGCCGGATGGGTGTCAAGAAGTTCGACGGGTCATTATTCTGCCGGAATCAATTTTATCAATGCGGCGAAGAGGCTTTCAGGCGGGATCAATATATCTGAAACAGTCGCTCCCTTTGTCGAACGGTTGGCCTTGCTTTCTGAAGAATCCGCAGCCTTTGCCGAATTTTTGAAGGACGGATTTGTTTTCAGGGCAAAATATGAAATGCCGTCCTCATATCATTATATACCGCTAAATTCAAAAAACACTTCTCCCATAAATGGCTTCAATATTGTCTCGCATGCCTTTCAGGATGTTGGCGATACCGGCGAAAGCAAAGTGTCGAAAAGGATAAGAAAGGAAAGATTTTATGTCGGCACAGAACCCGGAAAAGGAATCAGATTTCTGTCGCCTGTCTTTTACGGGTGTGATGGTAGTTTCGCCGGAGTTGTCGGCATCAGCAAGATAGACGGTAGCATAAGCGACGACGAAAAAAATACATACCGGAAGTTTGTGGAAAAATCAGCTCTGCAAATTTCAAAATCACTATCAAGCTTTATAACAGGAGAATGAGTTATGAATAATCTTGTGATATTAATGTCTGACGAACATAACCCCTTCTATTCGTCCCCGTACGGGCATGAATTTATTCATACCCCGAATATGCAGAAATTGGCGGATATAGGCACGTTGTATCAGAATACTTACTGTCCTTCTCCGCTTTGTCTGCCAAGCCGTTCGGCCTTTATTTCAGGAAGAAGGGTACATCAGATACAGGCATACAGCAATTGTAATGTGAACCTGAGAAAAGAGTTTCCGAGCTATGGGAAAATCTTGAAAGACAACGGTATATACTCTGTCCACATAGGAAAAACAGACGCTTATGCTCCAGCTTCCCAGTTGGGGTTTTCGGCCATGATAAACCCCGGCGAACGCAAAGAGCCAGGCGATACAGATCATTGTCGGCGTCCCCTTTCCATACGCTATGGAGCCGAAAAAAGAGCCGACGGCTTCGGATATAAAGAAGAGTGTTCAAGTGACGTTGAATGTGTGGATAAGGCCGTAGAAATGCTCAAAAACGGGAAGCTGTGTTTGACATCTCCGTGGGTACTTTGTGTTAACATTGTAAATCCACATTTTCCGCATTTCTGCCCGAAGGATCTATGGGATCGATATTCAGAAAGGGAAGACCTGCACAAGTTTGGAACCGACTTTGAATCGTCCGCGCACCCTTATGCGAAAGACCTGCGTAAGCACTTCAGAACTGATCTTTTCAGCGAAAATCAGATGAAAGGCCTCAGGCGCGGTTATTATGGATGTGTAAGTTTCGTAGACAGAATGCTTGGCCGTATAATCACTACCCTTGAAGAAAGTGCTCTTCTTGGGAATACGAATATCGTCTATACTTCCGACCACGGCGAAATGCTCGGTAAATTCGGCATGTGGTGGAAATGCTCTCTTTATGAGGATTCTGTCCGCATTCCGATGATTGCCGCGGGTCCTGATTTTAAACGCAATCATATTGTCAGAACCCCTACAGAATTGCTTGACCTTACCTCATTCATATTTGCTTCCTTTGGCATAGAGCAGCCTTCGGAATGTACAGGCATTCCTTTGAATCAAATCCCCGAATACGACGGGGAGCGGGTTGTCTTCTCGGAATATCATGGACATGGAACAAGGAGCGGCGCATTTATGGTGCGCAAGGGTAAATGGAAACTCATATTCAACATGGAAGCTGAAAATCAGTTGTTCAATCTTGCAGAGGACCCAAACGAATTGAAAAATCTGATTTATTCAAATCCGGACAACGCGGCGGCACTGGAGAAAGAACTCAGAAAAATATGCTCTCCCGAGGAAGAAAATGCCAAAGCCCATAAATTTGAGGAAGAACAGTTTAAAACAATTAACAATTTAAAAAAGGAAAGTAAAAAATGAAAACGAAAAAGCCGAATGTTCTTATTTTTTTCACCGATCAGCAGCGCTTTGATACCACCGGAGTCCACGGTAACCCAATGAGGCTTACTCCAAACTTCGACCGTATGGCTGTGAATGGAACCCACTGCTTCAATTCTTTTACGTGCCAGCCGGTATGCGTGCCAGCCAGAATGTCGCTCCAGACCGGCAAATATGCTTCAACTCTCGAGGCCTATAACAACAACGGGGCCCTTGAAGAAGACGAAAAAACTTTAGGCCATTATTTTCAGGAAGCAGGATATACAACGGCCTACATCGGCAAATGGCACATGGCGCGGACTAAGTTAGAAGATAAGCGTGTACCGAAAGAATTCCGTAAAGGTTATGATTCCTGGCTTGGAATGAACTCCGTAGAGACAGACTCTGATGCCTATAGCGCATGGCTTTGCGACAATGACGGAAATAGAGTGGAATTGCCCGGATACCGCTCCGACGGCTATGCCGATGCCGTTATTCGTTATTTGGCTGAAAAAAAGGACAAACCATTCTTCCTGATGTCTTCATGCCTGGAGCCACACTTTCAGAATACCCGCGACGACTATCCGGCACCAGAGGGTAGTGAGGAAAAGTACGCATCCGAATGCTGGACTCCTCCCGATTTGCAGGCGCTCGGGGGGACCTCGGCCCGTCACCTGCCAGGTTACTACGGTATGGTAAAGCGACTTGATGAATGCCTGGGAAGGATACGTGACGCTCTCCGCAGTACCGGACAGCTTGAAAATACAATAATACTTTTCACCACCGACCACGGATGCCACTTCAAAACCCGCAACAGCGAATACAAACGTTCCCCCCACGACTCATCCATACGAATTCCAATGGCCTTATGCGGTCCTGGTTTTGACGGAGGCGGACGAATTCAGGAGATGATAAGTCTTGTAGATGTGGCGCCGACACTTCTTGATGCCTGCGGCATTCGTATTCCCGAATCCATGCAGGGGCGCTCTTTCATGCCGCTTATCTGCCGTGATTCAAAAGTGAAAGAAGAATGGCCGGGAGAAATTCTCGCCGAATATTGTGACGGTCTTACTCTCGGACGTGTGGTAAGGACTCACCGTTGGACATACGCCATAGAACGCAAAGGCGACAGCGGCGAAAACTTGAAGGGTGACTGGGTTTTTCATGAAGCTTTCCTTTATGACAACAAGGCCGATCCGTGGCAGCAGTCAAACGAGATTAGCCATGAAGGCTATATCGAAGTAAAGAACGTCATGCGTAAACGCCTCAAAAATAGGATGGCCCAGGTCGGCGAACCTGAGCCTGTAATAATAGAAGCCGAGTTGAAAAGATCAAGAGGACAGCGCAGCATAAGCGAAGCGGATACGCTGCGATAGCGGCCGCGACTATTTGGTCAACACTATCCGGTCCAGCCAGATTGCGTCTTCTTCCTTCGATCCCGTAATGTAAGCTGGGCCGCTAAACTTTAGCGAAAGCTGTAGATTCCATTCAGGGTTTGGATTGACAGCCTTATCCAGAGGTGTCTGCAGATGTGATGTTCTGTGGAGCATCAGTATCGATCCGGGGGTTATTGATACCTTGCCGAGATCGTACCAGTGATATTTTCCGTCTGCGATGATTTCGCTTCGCTGTATATTGGCGCTGAGAACTCGCTTCTTAAGTGTTGTGTTGTATACGTAAACCTCTAGTGGGCCGCCGAAAAAGTTTTCGATTTTTTTAACATTGACGAGCTTCAGTGCCTTGCCGCCGCATGCATCCTTATCATCAGTTATCGTTGAGCCTAAATGTGGTAATTCTCTCATTTCTGCCCAAAAAATATCTTCCAGCATCGCCGGATTTTTGATATGTTCCGGAGGCTGGAGATCAAGTTTAAGTGCAGTTATCCGATTGTTGAATTCGTCCTTCGAGATGCATAACTTGTCTTTGCCCAGACCGCTGTTCGGGACAAATCGCGCTATCTGCTCCAGTCCATTTGTCTCGTAGCGAGCCAATATTTCTTTCCTGGAAAAGGGAAGTTTCGCGTTGGAATCTTTTTCAAGTTTTTTCCAGAGAGAGAGCATCGCCGAATCCACGGGGACCCGCTCATGCCGGATATGGATTGATGCATCCTTGTCGTCGCGAGCCTGGACTCCCGCCTTGTCGAGTAAACTGTTGGCAGTCACGAAAAAATCAAGATCAAGGTACTTATACTGATAGGGTGACATTTTACCGTATCGTTCCTCCGGGTTCTCATTCTGCCGTTTTTCCAGGTAGTCCAGGTAGTCGCTCATAGTCCCGGCGGCCTTGCCGTAGTAAGCTTTCATGAATTTCTCGACAAGCGGTTTTACGGAAAGATCCGGATTCTGCATCAGTTTGAGTCCCAGCCAACGCTTAAGCGCGAAAAAACTGGTCTGTTCAGTGTATTCGCTTTCAACGAGCATTGTCTCAACATGGTTTTTCTTGTAGAAGCGAAAATCATCCTCAAGGTTGCCGATAACGGAGTACGGAACGGCAAACGGTTTATTGTATAACACCCAGTATTCCCATATACCCATGTGTTTTGAGATTTTACCCCATGACTCGACTATTTCCTTGAAGTTCACGTTTTGAGGATCGCTAACTTTCCGGAGCGATTCAGACTCGCCCTCGCCAAACTCCGCGCCCAAATCGCAAACACGAATCAAAACATTGTCGCGCGGCCTTATGGTTTTTGGCGGTCTTACGGCCAGTTTTGTGTAGGCGATGCAGGAAAGATAGATGTCCGGATAATCTTTCTTGATTCTGTCCGCGAGATCGTTTATAAAATCTAGCATGGGGCCCGAAAACGAGCCTTCCTTTTCGGCTAGAGCTTTGCATTCGGGACATTTGCAGAAATGCATGTTGTCGTTCTGTTCTATCACATACAGGCGCGGAAAAGGCACGCCGGACTTGGTGCATGCCGAGCGGTCAGTTTTGATATACTTGAGGAGCCGCTTGTAAATCAAATCTCTGACGTCCTTGTTCATCAAGCAGATTTGACCGGGGCCTCCGCCGTCATTTGCCCGCAGTCGCTGGCCGTCGTCATTCAGTGAGAAATACTCGGGTTTATCCCGCGGCCAATCTTTAGAGTAAGCGTAAAAAGTGTGGCACATGCCGGGCGATCCGTATTTTTCGTTAGATCCCGTCTCAGGCGCCATGTAGGCGTAATTATATTTATTCCGAAGGTGAAACATTTTGAATTTCTCCATGTCAACGGGTCTGCCGCCAACAAATGATCTCAGCCAGAAACAGGGTTTATCCCGAATGTCGATAATCGGAATGGAAAATTCTTTTTCCATGGGGACATATTCGGAATATTCGTCAGTCCATACGACATCGCCGAACTTTTCAAGGAACTCGAATGTGCCGTAAAGAGTTCCCCTCGGCTGTCCTCCGGCAATTATTACATCGCCGTCAGGAAGTGTTTTTATCAGCCATTCTTCCTTGTCGAAGGTTGTCGAATCATAACCGGCGCCGCGTGCCGCCGCCGTATTGCCGATAAAGATGTTTTTTCCGCCGGGCTGAACCTGGTTCTCTTTGAGGATGGGGAAATCGACACCGGTTAGTTTCTTGAGATATTCATGAAGCTGCGTGGCAGCCAGTCTTTCCGGCTCGGGACAAGATTCCGCAATAACCAGCCGATAGTCGGTTTTGCCGTTTGATGTAAGCGTCAGTTGCTTTTTCGCCGTCGTCTTTCCGTGGCAAGCAGGGGTTTGGCAGGAGTCCAGTATTAATGCCGCCGCCAGAAACGCAATGCACATAATCGTCTTGTTCAACATTCTAACTCCTTCTATTATTTAATATTTTTATCTTACAAGCTTCGCTTTCGTGCGGACTTCGATAATCACTATAATTCTATCCAATTCCCATTCTGGTCATAGTAGTGGTTTATAAGAAGCGAGTCGGGGTCTGTGAAAGGAACGAATTGCTTAAAACCCACGGTCTCAGCATGTCCGTCGGCAAAAATAAAAGCCGCTTTGTTCTGATGCCGGGTATGAATAAAACCATTCATAGGCTCAGCCCCTGAAGAGCAGGACGGCATGTAGTAATATGCCTGTCCGAAAACCGACGTAGCCGTGTATTTACAGCCGGAATCTCCGGCAAGGGCCGTTTTTGTCGGGCTGCGTTTGGGATACCACGGGTTAATGTTATATTCGTTGCCTAGTCTCCAGTGCTCCGTAGCAGGATAGCGATAACCGTAAATGTAGTAATGACTATAGAACTTTCCAAACGGGAATAAAGAAGGGCATACGAGTATGCTGCTTTCGCCAATTGCATACGTTTTTATAGCTCCGGCCTTTGCTAGTTTTTGCGCCCAGGTGTTCATCAACGTGGATCCCCATCCATTTTCAGTCATGCCGGAATTTCCTACTTCAGTGATTGGCAGAAAAGAGTTGGAATCTCCGGCATACGAGTATAATGCCATACCTACTTGCTTGAAATTGTTCACGCAAACAGTGGTTTTGCCCATTTCTCTCGCATTCCTCAGGGCAGGGAGGAGCATGCTCGCCAGAATTGCGATAATCGAAATTACCACAAGCAATTCAATGAGCGTGAAGCGTATTCGTTTTTCAGTAGCCATGCTCCAGTCTTCCTTTCCTTTTACTATTATATCTTCTCAGCGCCGATTTGCTAATATTGTACGTCGACCTTGTAGACGAAACATTCATAAGGCTCAAAGTCGAGCTTCAGTTTTCCGTTTTCAATACTTTTCTCACAGCCATTGAAAACCGCTTTCGCCTTATGGCTCCCCTGCAGGATTCCATTCAGATCCATCTCCACTCCATGGACTTCCTTGGCTCCTGCGTTAGCGCATATAATCCAGAAAGCTCCCTTGAAAAGTAAATACTTCGCCAGTACATCCTTTGTTCCTGTTTCAATTCTTTCCTCCCTTTCGTAACCGAGTAGGACGGGCGCCAGCTGGTTAAGCTCTTCAGATATGGAGGGAAGCTGTTTATTTTTCGGCTCGCACCAGCTGAGCCCTGTATAGAATAGGATTCCCTTGCTGCCGTTGAGAATGGTGACATAAGCCAGGCAGCGTTGTTCGTTGTAGCGCATCAGGCGTGTCTGAAATATTTCCGTTCCACAACTGAACTGAATTACGTTGAACATAGGTTTCAGATTGTCAACGGCGCACTTCTCTCCTTCACTGGCGTAGTAATCGAAGCGCTCCATATTGGTCTCATAGGGGGCTGGTGACGCGATATAACAATCATAGCTGAAAATGTCGGTGAACCTCAAGTCGCCCCATGCCCATGTCCGTGGACCCAAGTTGAAGAAGAAAGGATGATAGGGGTCGTTTTCTCTCACAAGCCAGTAAACTTTTTCAAGGTCTTCGTCTGAGCAGAACGGCAGGCTTCTCTGGCGGCCGGCAACCCATTCATCCATCCCGTGATACATAAGAAGACTGGGGCGGTCCTTGTATTTTTTGACAAAAGATTTGATAATGTCAAATATCTTATCCCTGGAATATTTGTGCATTTTTTCGCCGTATACCATAAGATAGGTGAAATCAGGTATCACTAAAAGTCCGGCCTTTTCCGCTTCATCAAATATTAAGTCGAAATCAAAGTCCTCGTACTTGGAGCGATAATTCAGCAAAGAAATAGTTATCGTATTGACTCCGAAATCTTTATATTTGGAAAGCTGTTTGAAATTGACTTTGGGATCTTTCAATATATTCCAGGTTCCCAGCATAAAAAAAGGCTTTCCGTTGCGTTCAATCCGCATGTTCTCCACACACACACGCACGTTGTCCTTTTTACGTTCTCCCAGATAGGTCCATCTTGTCTCTTCGGCAATTGTCTTTCCGTGCATCTGCAAAGACGCAGTCAAATTGTGCCATCCGTCAGGCAGTTTTGAGAAGGGAACACTGTAAACGTCCCGGGCAGATTTTATGGGCAATTCCGTTTCAATAACTTTCTTTCCGCTTTTGCGTTCAGCAACGGTAAATTTTAAAACAGCTTGTTTTCTCTCTTTTTCAGGAAGATTTACGCTAACCAGGCACGGGAAATTTTTCTCGCCTTGAAAAACAGCCGAATTTACGCCGAAAACCAGTAATCTGGAAATATTTACGGAGGCAAAGGCTTGAACACTTTCTCCTTTTGTCTTAGCGCTAAGCCGGATGGTCTTGTTTAGGGCCTCGCGCGGAGAGAAAGGGATGGCTATATTGTATATTCCATTTTCTTCATAAACTTTCAGCGGATCGGCTTTATTGTTATTTTCTACGAGCTCGGCTGTCAGTGAATTTACCACGAGCTTGTTTTTTAGAGACAATTTTCCGACAACCGTTTTTCCGTCAGCCGATGGTAGAAACGTAATATCCGAAAAGTCCAGCGAGGCAAACTCTTTTTCAGATTTAAAGCC
Organism: Lentisphaerae bacterium GWF2_45_14; assembly: GCA_001804785.1. Lineage (GTDB taxonomy): Bacteria > Verrucomicrobiota > Lentisphaeria > Victivallales > GWF2-45-14 > GWF2-45-14. Next base: position 104,637 of record MHBG01000072.1, on the reverse strand, counting down.
GTTGAGTCTTCCAAAAAGGGGCATATCGTGAAATCCCTTTTGGGTCTTGCTCCAGGCGTTTGCCTCCCCTGTCTCTGATATGACTCTATAAAAGTTAACGTTGAAAGGCTTGCCTTCACGCAGTTCGGAACCGAAAAGATTCAATGGAATCTTCAATTCCGCCTGCCATCCGTTCTTGCCTTCACTTACGGCATAGTCGAATTTTGGCTTCCAAGAGATGAGAGTATAACCACTTGAACCGGGAGTTTCAAAGGCGATGGGATCAAAGCGGCATTGGGTCGTGAAAATATTCCCTTTGCTGTTGATTACGAATTGATAATACGCGCAGTCGGAACTGTTCGGGTCAAGGAAAAACTCAATCCAGTCTCCGGAAAAGGGGCTGTCTGAATCCTTTGCCGGACCCTTGGGCGTTTTGCGTTTGGCGTCCAGAGCAACATAAAGATAGTCGTCATCGTAAGCTATTCTGCAGGAAGTCGGATTGCTGACCGCCGTGTTTTTGAAGGGAGTAATACATTCCGCTGTATTTTTACCGGACCATACTTTTTCATCCAGTTTTCCGTCTGTCGCAATGCTTCCGGACTTCACCTTTTCGGTGGCAAGTTCAGGCCGATTCGCTATTTGAACAGATTTTTCGACCTCAGTCCCTGGCTTCGGAAACATTTTGTCCATGTACAATTCATCCTCCAGAGCCGGCTTCCAGCTGGTCGCCTTTTCTCCCGGCTCCGCCATAACGTCGTCAACCCAAACATTGGCGTCAATCATTTCTCCGTCTTTGCCTTCAAAGAAAAGCAGGATAAATGCAAAAACCGTATTGCGCCAAGGCTGGCGCCATGTGGAGCTAAATGTGTATTCTTTCCATTCCTTTGAGTCGATTGTAAATGTTTTGCGGTTCACATAATTCATCCACAGGTTCATTTTTACAGGAGGATTGTCGGTTTTCATCCATAGCGAGACAGTGTATTGGGCTCCCTCATCTACCCCTGAGCAAAATCCCGACATGAGTCGGCTATACATGGCAAGGTTTTTATCATAAGGTCCGTGCCAGCTCATCTTTATGGAGTTTGAGCCAGTCTTAGCTGTGTTTGACACTATGGAGGTATTGTATTTTTCCGGATAGAGTAATTGGGCCGACTCTGAGGTCCAGCGGTCGGGACATTCGGGAACGGTGCAAATCTCAAAACTTGAATTGAACATTACGTTGGATGAACCGGTTTTTCTGACTAATTTTACGTCGTCTATAAATGCCTCGCACTCTGCACCACGCTCTCCCAGAAATTCCAGGGCTAACCCCTTTACTCCGGTATCCTCCGGCGTTTTCAAAAGTGCTTGAAATGGCTTCCAATCCTTCATGTCTTTTTCTCGGAGACTGATTACTTGTGTCCCTTTTGCGATTTTGCCGTCGGCAAGGAGCAAGTTGATTTTCAGGTCTGTAAGATTTTTGCCTTTGCAAACGCAGCTGAACAAATAGCTTCCGGGTTTAAGGTCTACAGAATAGCTTGTTTGCCCTCTGACAAATGTAGGTCCCCATTTCGGTTTTTCTGAAAGTTCAATTTTTGCAGACCTTGCCCCGCTTGCTGCATCACCGGAGGAAGATACTTGTTTTTTCAAATCGTTCCATCCTTCGAATTTGCCGAGCGCAGCGTCATAATTTTCAAAACCGCCGTTGACGATAACGTTTTCTTCTGAGCTATTGCCCTTTTTGCTTTCCGCTATCAGTCTATAATATTCTTTGTTTGAAAGTGAGGTGCCCGTGTCGGCGCATTGTTTTTTTTCTGTGCCGCATCCGGTCAGGGCCAGCGCCGCCAAAATGGCCATTGTAAATCTCATTGTTCGGCTGATTGTTTTCCCTGTTCTCACTAATGACTCCTTTTCTTAATCTGTTTTGACGTCTTAAAAAGTTTTTGTAATCGGACTTTCGGCACTTTAGCCGGTCAGCGATTTAGTATGGTATAACTGTCATAGAGACCGTCTCGTATCGTAAGGCGGCCCATATTTAAATTTTTCCATGTAATAGGCTCGGCGTGGTTATCGGCAAAAAGGTAGTTGGATGTTTCACCGTGAGAATCCAAGCTGATTCCTGTACTACCAGCTGTCGGGGCTATGCTGTCAGTACAAAAGTCTCTGTAATCTCTAACGTAAGTCATAGACGAAGCGTAAACATCGTCGCGCTCTCCAAGTATTCCGAATTTCGCGGGACTGTTTATTACGCTGTCTTTGCAACCAAGCATACCATTTCTGCCTTCACTCAAGCCGCCTCCCATATTCCCCCATCCCTTGTCTGAACACGCGGCATTTATCACATAATCTGTGCATGAGTTTATCCATACATTTGAGTTTATCCTCTTGCGGGTAGGGCATTTCACTGAAAAATCGTAATCATTTACTCCTTGTTTCAGATATCCGCCTTCCGTAAGCTGAAGAGCCCAGTAAAACAGCGGCTGTACAGTTGCGTGTTCGCGGTAAGGCCACCACTCATTATAGTCGGTCACATAATTTCTCAGGCCAAGACCTATTTGTTTCATACTGTTCATGCAGACAGTTCTATTTGCGGCCACCTTGGCTCTCCTCAGGGCAGGCAGGAGCATGCTCGCCAGAATTGCGATTATAGCTATTACTACGAGCAGTTCAATGAGCGTGAAGTACATTCGCCTTTTAATAACCATGCTCCGGCCCGCCTCTCTTTTCCTTGCTATACTTTCTCATCGCCTATTTCAGCAATCCAGTTCCTTGTCCACTCTACAGTGTCAAGACCGATATCGCAAATACAATTTGAACAAAAAACAATCCCCTCTATCCAGCCTTTTTGTATCCAGTTGTAATACTTTTCGCACTGAAATTTCATGTCATCGACCGTCAATGGCTTTTGTTCGCCGTAGTTCCACATATAGCATCCGGCTAAGCGTCTTTTTTCAGGAGCTTGCGCCAAGAATTTTTCCATGTTTTTGTCAAGATTCGGCAGGTCGCATCCTTTCCATGTCCACATGGTTATCACGTCGCACAAGTCAATATAATCTCTGACCTTGTAGTCGAGCTGATAAGTATACCACACCATCCATAGATCAAGTTTTCGCTTGCTGAATCCATGTAGGCGGTCGCGCATGTTTTTTATGCTTTCAATCGAATGTCGGGCAAGCTTCTTGTCCGCAAACTCAAGCGAGGAGAAAAAGTCGTCGAGAACAGCCCCTGATACGTTCGGATAAATTTGCGCCATCTTGAGAACTTCATCAAGATCGCTTTTGTCGTCATTATGATGCTTAACGCTACCCGCGCCGATTGCCGACCATACAACTTCCTTTAAATCCTTGATCTTTTCAGCCTCTTCGTCAAAAGGAGGGAAGGGGCCTGCCGCCATCGCCACTCTGCAGCATTTATCTATTCCCAGGCATTCGCATCCTTCCTTTGACCCCATTAAGTTTTTACCTGGAAGTTTGTAGGAATTGTCGCCCATTGAATTCACATGGTGGCTTCCCGGATTTTGTCCCCAGAGCCAGAAGTTGTCTTTTAATTTTGTCATTTTCTACTTTCCTTTTTTTATTCGTTATACCCCATGTACCTGCAACAGGCCATGTCGGCTTGAGTCGTGTCGAGCCCGCCAAATCAAGCTGCATCTATATTAAATCTATACTTCTTCTTCCCCAACCTTCTCTAGCCATCGTTGCGTGATATCTACGGCTTCCAAATCGATATCGGCGATACAGTTGGAACACAACACAATTCCTTCGATATCTCCCTTTTTGATCCAGCTATAATAACAATCCAGCTGATCCTGCATTTCTTTATTCGACAGAGGTTTTTGCTCGCCATAGTTCCACATATAGCAACCCGCAAGACGCCTTTTTTGAGGGGTTTTTGCTATAAATTTCCTGATGTTTTCGTCAAGAATTGTGAGATCTGAACCTTTCCACGTCCACAAGGTAACCACATCGCATAAAGAGATATAATCGGCGACGTCATAATCCAACTGATAGGAATACCATACCATCCACAAATCGAGTTTCCTCTTGGGGAAATTATGCAGTTTTTTACGCATGGAAGCGATACTGTCTACCGTATGCCTGGCGACTGTGCCGCTGGTCTTGAACCCTTCCACCGACTTGAAAAAATCATCAAGGACGGCACCCGTGACATTAGGGTGTATCGCAGCCTGACGCAGAACTTCATCCAAGTCGCTCTTGTCGTCATTATGCTGGGTAAGGCCTCCTGCTCCGACCGCCGACCATACAACCTGCTTGCAGTCTTTAAGCTTCTCCGCTTCCGCGTCAAACGGCGGAAATGGCCCGCTGCCCATCGCCACCCTGCAACAGTTCGGAATCCCAAAAAACTTGCAGCCTTCCGCGGAGTCCATCTGGTTCACTCCGGGCAAATTGTACTGACCGTTTCCACACGCATGATGAATACCGACGTTTTGTCCCCAGAGCCAGAATTTGTCTTTCAACTTTGCCATTTTTTCAAGTCCTTTTATTTTTGATTTAATTTACAGGGTATGCCATTGTTCCGTAATAAGCAAGGTTCGACTGGCGCACGTCCATGCGTCCGTACTGTACAATAACTTTCACATTGCTTCTTATTCTCAACGCGTACTGCGTGGCATGCGGAATCCTGAAACCAAGTTCCTCTGGTTTATCAAGACGTATGGCTTTAATTCTTTCCGCTTCAACTATTTGAGCAAGCCCTTTAACGGGAGGACGGTCGTCAAAGTAAATATCAATGACTAGATTTGCCTGCTCCGCGCCTGTGTTCATAATCATTAATGACTCATGATTGATCAAGTCCCCTTCACCGCCTTCGGGTGGCAGCCAACCGTCAGGAACGACCCATGTGAAATTTCCTTCCTGTACCATCATGAAAACCTCAATAGTTTTTGCGCATTTCCGCAGAGGATTTTTTCTTTATCAGCTTCCGGAATATCCAGTGCCTTAACTGTTTCGATAGCAAAACGCATCTGCAGAGGCCCTTGAAGTGGGCAGTCGGTACCGAGAACAATGTGCTCTGCCCCAATAAGTTCCACCATCTTTTCCATGACGCCTGGATAGACATACATAAGGTAATGGGCTGTGTCAACATAAATATTTTCACAGGCAAATTTGCTGACTATTTCAAGCCCTTTTAAATTGGGAAAATACGGATAAAGACCGTTCTGGAAAATGCCGGCCAGATGTGCCATTACAAAATCATTGTCCGGATGTTCAGACGCAAACCTTGCCACGGTTTCGGCATCGGCGAATCCTGTTCCTGGCATGCATGATACATGAAAAAGCATGAGTTTGGTTTTAGACGCTACTTTGTCCATAAACTTCTGAGTATCTCTGGAGCCGACATCATATCCGTGATAGTCCGGATGGACTTTTACTCCTATGAATTTAGGATTTTCAAGATATTTGAGATCTTCGAGACTTTCGGGAAAAAGCGGGTTTACGGTTACATATCCAAGTAGCCTTTCACTTTCATCCAGTGCCTCGGCAAGATCTTTGTTCCCTTCTCTTACGTCATACATTATTGATTTTGCGGATGATACGCAAAGTCTGTCAACTCCGGCCTTTTCCAGATATTCCTCAAGTCTTGCGGCGTCCGCCTGCCAAAAAGGGGCTAAATTTATATTGCCGATATGACCATGTATATCTATAATCATATTATATTTATCTCCCTTTTATAACTTGAGAGTTCTTCGGCTTTTCCATTCCTTATTATAACGCCGTCCTCCCAGCGAAAACCCATATTTTCTTCCGCGAGAAACACATCGACCATGAAAACCATATTCTCTTCAAGAGTAAAAGTCGATGATGTCTCAAGGAACGGGAATTCGCATTCCATCTGCCCGCAGCCATGCGCCGGGCCATATAGAATTGTGTGGCCGTAACCCTTGCCGGCAATATATCCGTGAACTTTTTTCGCCACATCGGAAGCAGGGGTTCCGCCGCGCATGAGATCAATAGTCATATTCATGGCATCCAGTCCGGTCTGCATAAACTTGAGAGTATCAGGAGGACATTGGCCGAGAACGACTGGTCGGCCGATACTGGCACTGTAACCGGAGACTTTTGCCCCAATGCTGAAATGGATTATTTCGCCTTCCTGCACTTTGCGAAGCGTCGGACGGCTGATTGCCTGCGTGGAGTTTGGTCCGCTGCAACACCATATGGGGTAACCAGTTGCTTCCGCGCCATTAGCCAACATCGCTCCTGCGGCGATTCCTGCAAGCTGGGCTTCAGTCATGCCAGGCCTGATATTTTCAAGAATGGCCTTGAATCCCAATTCTGAGATTTTCGCGGCCTCTCTCAGGCAATTCAATTCCGCCGGACTCTTTTTCATAGTAACTTTTCTTACGACTTCATCGGCGTCCGACATATTTTCTTCACCGAGTACGGCTGCGATATTTTTATAGATGGACTGTGGAATCATCTGCCACCCTGCTATCCCGATCTTTTTTGCCGAAAAGCGGCTCAGAAGTTCTTTCCACTCAATCAGTTTGTTTCCCGGATAGTCCGGCATTGACGATTCGCGGAAGTCCTTCATCCTTATAATATTTTCTATTTTTGAGCGCCCTTTCGCGAATGTCATGCTCTCCGGGCCGATAAGCAGAAGGGGCTCGCCCTCCAGGGGGATGAGGACTCCGGAACTTTCAAAGCTCGGCCAGTAGTCGGAAAAATATCTTACCCCCGCAGGTTCGCTCTCTGTCGAAAAAACCAGGAGCAGTTCAAGGCCTGCCGACTGCATGGATTTTCTGGTCCGGACAATACGCTCTTTGAATTCCTCTGTCGAAATAACACAGTTTTGAGACATGATAAACTATCCTTTTATTTAAAAAGTTTTGATGAATTTCTGACAATAAACTCCGCCGGCAGTTCTACCCTGATGTCCGGGCAGACCCCTGAATCGGCAGATTCTAGCAATGATTCCATTGCAATCTTGGCAATCTGGCTGTAAGGCTGTCGGATGGAGCTCAGTGAAACACGGGAAAAAGCGGATACTTCGGTATCGTCAATGCCCACTATGGCAAGGTCTCTGCCTGGAACCACGCCTGATTCGGATGCGGCTTCCATTACGCCCATCGCGCATAAATCATTTACGCAGAAAATCCCGTCAAATCTTTTCCCTCTTTGGAACTCTCTATCAAAAGCCTCATGTCCGTTACGGATACTCAGGCCTGCTTCAATGACATTGCTTCTTCCGAAGTCCACTTTATTAATTCTGAAATATTCAGCGAAATAGCGTTCCATTTTCATAAACGCACTGAGTTCTTTCATCTCTTTTCCGGCAGTAAAATATGCCGGATTGCGGCAACCTTGCTGAAAAAGATGCATAGCAGCCATCGTACCCGCCTGTCTGAAATCGTTAGCGACATACGCACCCTTGTACCAGTCAGGATATGAATCAACGGCGATATAGGGAATCTTGAAACGATCAAGCATTCCGACAGATTCCGCGGATTTTTCACATAGACACACGATTAATCCATTGACCCGCATCTGCACCATCTGCTCAAACAAATGCCTTTCCTTTTCTTCGGACCAATTGCTGCCGGCGAAGATTACGCTGTAACCATGCTGGAGCGCTATATCTTCAGCCTCACGCATCATGAGACTATAAAATGGATTGGTAATGTCATTTACTATAAACCCTATGGTCTTCGGTGCCCCGCTCCGCAAATTCTTTGCCGCAAGATTAGGCATATAGCCGATTTCTGAGGCAGCATTTATCACTTTATCCCTTGTCTTCTTGCTGATCCGCGATTTTTCCCTGAAGGCAAGAGAGACGGTAGTTTCAGACACCCCGGCTTTTTTAGCGACATTTTTTATCGTAGGAGCCATAAATACCTTTTTGGTTTGACGACAAACCTATTCTACATCAAAATACTTCCTCTGTCAATATCCAATTATATTTTCTTTGTAAAAATGCCTCTTGTGAAAATTGAAAAAGTAAACGCACCCCCCTCCAGGAATCCAAGTGCATTTAGTCTGACAAAAGGGGCGGGGTGCAATAAGTCTTACAAAATACTTCTTATACTTCTTCAGTCACTGGTTATATTCCCGGAGATCCGCAACACGGCCTCCCCCCGGGGGGAGGCCGTCTGTAGTTTAGCCCATTAGGGAATTAGGAATCAAGCACTGTTGCATAAATTTTAGTTCACCGGGTGGCAAAATTCAGCATGGATTTGAGCGGCGAATTGAATAAAAATGGCTTTGTGTCATCGGGACATGCAGATGCGAACTGTGTTTTATTCATGAGTTCGTTTCGAGCCGACGCGATGTATTGCGAAATTGAATGTCTGACGACTTTTTTCGAGTTTCTCCATTTCGGAAGAGGCGGCATTTCGCCATGTCGTTTGAAAACATGATGCCCGGCGAGCATGAGCATACCGTATGTCGCGACCATGAAAGCCGGAAGATTTTCCACCGAATTTATATTTCGAACTTGCGGTTCGTCAATGCCCAGGATATTTTTTTCATCTCTGAAATTGATTTCTATCTGCCAGCGGGCCAGAAAGTTGCGTAATATTTCCTCTCCTTCGAGCTTCTCATCGGTAGATATCAGATAAGCGGCTTCTCTATACAGCAGTTTGCTTTTTTGGGTCAGCCGGTAGCCCACGGGTCGGACGATGACCACCTTGAGATTTATCCCTGCAGATATTTTTGATCTCAAATCGTGGATTGTCTTGATTTGGAAGTCCCGCATTTTGCCGCTCACAAATCCGGAAACCTGTTTCCACTCGATGGCATCGTCTTTGCGCATTTGTTCAGGTGTCGGCACGGCTTGTCCGTAAAGCCTTTTGCGGCCGATACTTGCGTTTATATCCGGCATGCTGAAAAGCTTCGCATCTTTTCGGATTCTGCCGATGAACGAGGTCTTTTTCGGCAGATTGCGTAGTACGGTTTTGTTCGTGTAACCCCCGTCTCCTACAACAAGCAGATTCCTGACAGGATTGACCTTGTTACGAATTGCGCAGATATGTTCGGAGGCCTTCTTGGGCAGACGCATTTGCTGTTGCATAACTTTATACTGCTCAAGCGTTTCCGGTGTTGCTTTTCGGGGTGGTTTTTGCGGACTTGGCGTATGATAAAAACCAACAGGAATGCCGCGAACCGATCCGCCCGCTTCATCAAGAACGGCGGAAAACTGAATGAAGCGCTGCGACATTACAAAATTCGGACGATATTTCGGCCCCAGCGGGTCTCTGTGCAAAGTGACTCCCGGCATATTTCTCCCGGATTTTTTACATAAAGTGTCATCAATCAGAATACGAAACGATTCTTTTGTCTTAAGTGTGGCCTCTATCTCTTTAATGTTGACATCGAACATGTTAGATGTATCGATCCGATTGCGTGAAAAGAGCCTGTAAGTCGCATTCCAGTCAAGGAACTGCCCCCCTGCGGCAACAATCGCTCCCGTCACAGTATGCCTGCCAATATTCAGAAGATTCGCCATTGCAAATCGCTTCGCTTTTTCCCAGACGCCATCATGTTTTACGCTGGCGCGGCCCTTTTCAAAAATCCGATAAAATTCACTTACGATTTCTCCACTTTCAAAGCGGCTTTCGTTTTTTTTACCATTGTGCGCGACGGTATTTCCGGACGGGCAAGAACAATTTCTCCGCCTTCAGCGACAATCCATTCTACAGTTTCGCCTTTTTGAAATTCCAGCGCCTCCGGCACTGCATGGTTCGACGATGTCCGACTGAGAGAACTACCCTGACCGCCCCCGCCCGTCATCGGCTATTTACCAGATTCCTCAAGATTTTCGAACTTCGCGCATGGCGGGACTGACGCGGGAACAAGATACCATGAACGGGATATCATAAAATCCTCATAGGTCAATATTACGGCCTGAAGAGAAAGTGCCGTCAATCGCCATGCCGGTCCCTGAAACTTGACATCGAGTCCATTTTCTTTGACAAATACGGGAATGGTTTTTAACAGGAATTCGCCACGCATTGTCGAAGGAAATACGGATGTTTTCTCATTTATGGATATGTTGAATCCTTTTAAATCCTTTTTAAAGCTGCCACTCTGAACATTCAAAAGATATAAACCGGCACGGGCATCCAGGCGAAAAACAGATTCGCCATTCCCCTCGATTGCCGTTCCCCTAGGTGAATTTGACTCGTTTTCATAAACAAGAAGCAGATTCTTATCCCCGTTGCCAAGCCATCCAAATCCTTTCTTAGAATCAAATTCATCAAGGCCGCATGGCTCCATAAATGACGCTGCGCCCTTATCCTTTTTCCCGCCGAAATCAAATCCATGGACTATTTTATAAGGGAAATATTCACTTGAGACATAAAAAGGATGTATGTCATAGTAATCTGTATTATCTCCAGATCGTAAGATGACTTTAAAATGATCCGATCCACCTATCCGCCAATACTGTACGCCATTAACCAGCTTATAGTTTTCTCCATCTCTATACATATACCAGTAATTACGAGAACCGTTTCCGTATCCTTGTTCCTCCGTAGAACCGCACGGCTGAAGGTCAATTGCAATTTTTTGTTTTCCTTTGAAGATTTCCAGATAAAGCCCCGGCTTAAACAATCTAAAATCAGATTTTTCTTCTCCTGAAAATATTCCTTCAGTAAAATGGGGCGCAGCCGCATAAGGCATATGCGAAACAGCACGATAGCGGCATCCCCTGAGAAAAAAGACGGGAATAGTAAATGTATAAGTTGTAAATCCCTTCGGGCCCGGCTCCTTGGGCTCTGCTCTGCACCACAGGTTTAATTCGACTTCATCTTTGCGGCAGGCGACCTCTTTGAAAAAGCGGAATTCAGGATATTCTCCATATACATTGAATATGGTTTCCCATGAAGAAAGTAATTCTTTTCCGATTTTACACTTATCAAAAGCAGCGCTTGAAAAAGAGTCACTTTTTATAAATATTTCAGAATTCCAATATACGCTTAATTCCGGACTGATATTGGTGCGGAATCCATTTTCTTCGCCCCCTTGGCAAAGTAATATTGTGAAAGAAACCAAAACTGCGGATAAGATGTATTTTGTCATGATTGTCATTCTCCCTTATCAATTCTTATTATTGAATATGTTTTCAATATTTCTCCCGGAACGTCCAGCCGTATATATTCAGAATCAAGTCTCTTGCACTCGACTGTCCGCCCGTTTCCGTCCGCCTGAACGACGGTTGCGGACGGCCTTGCACTTCCAGGATACAGGATATCGACAACCATGCCTCCATTCGCCGGGTATGTTATCTTTTCCTTGAGAGGGCCATCTCCCTGAAACAGATTTTTTCTACCTGCTGTGTTAAGTGTCTGGATTATAAGAGAACCATTCGAACTGTCTTTATATATATAGTATATAAGTCCATCGGGCACCTTTACCGGAGCAGATAAAAAGCGCCCGTCATAAGCCGTCGTCAATATTTTCATCAGGAAGGGGGCATACTTTTCGCCATGCCAAACAGGGATTTTTCCGCCTTTCAGAATTTCATTCATAAAATACAAGTTGCCAAGCTCGACTCCACTATAGAGGAGATTGCCTTTCCCTATCTTTTTAATCATTATTCCGGGATAGCGTTTACCTTGGGATTCAAGTTCCGCCAGCACTTTAAAATCCTTCCCGTCTATCTCGGGAACGGCAAAACGGTCATTCAGTGTCACGCTGAAATCCTTCTCGTCATACCATGGTGATGGGAAAAGCTTTATCCCGCCTTTGTTCATCTTAATATTCTTCAACCCGTAATGATTTAAAAATAAATTACTGCCACGCGATTCGCCATTTTCATTGAGGCCGCCTGTTTCCAGCGAACATATAACGCTGCCCCCTTTTTCGATAAATGAAATCAAGGCAGCAATTTGTTTTTCACTTAAAGCTGATGAATTCGGAAGAATCAGGAGACGATACTTCGACAGGATTTCCGGATTCAAATCATCATCCATCAGCGCATCCGCCTGAATATTATTCATTATCAGGAACTCCAGCCAACCCGTTACAGGAAAGCCGTGCGCCGAAGAATCTTTGTATGCGTCTCTTGCCTGCGTAGAAAACAAGACCCCGATGTCTGTCAGTATCCTGCAGTTTTCATCATTCATGAATGGCGGTGCAGCCAGACATTTTTTCATTTGTCCTTCAGGAATAAGCGTCTTATTTATCCATGGACGCTGCTTTGCCATTCGTGTCATTGCCCATGTGAATATGAATGTTTCATCATCTTCAGGCGTGACAATTATCCAGGATGGACGGTTCCAGTGGTCCGCAATCGCTGAGCGCAGTTTCAAATCCGCCATTATAAAGGGAAAAGACGCGGTAGTTGAAAGCCTTACCCATATTTCGATTCCTGTAAACATATTGGGGACTTTAGAATCTTCCCACATGCAGCCGCCATGATCCCGCGCATAGACGTTCGCAAAATTAGTGTTGTATCCGGTAAAAAAGATATCGGGCCTGATTTTCCGCAGTTCATCTGAAACTTTTATCATGTAGTCCCTTTTGGAAGTAATGCGCCACTTTACGTACCTACGCCACGCGGAATCATCATAATTGTTCCAAAACAGAGAGTTTGAATTCTCAGATAATAGAACCCTCGTATCCTCCTTCAACTTCTTCCGGCAGTACCCGCATCCGCAAAAAATCTCCTCTTTTATCCTGCTTATCGAGTACCCCACTTCATCAAGGCTGAAACCGTCGACATCCGTTTTTCTGAGCAGATCTTTAAGATAATTGATACTCCACTTTTGGAAGTCGGGATTATTGAAACAATACCATCTAGCAACGGTTGATCCGTAACGTGCGTCAATCTGAAGCCATTCCGGATGTTTCAGCATATCAGATGTCCCAAGGTATAACGGGATTGTTAGGTCAAGGTGCTCTATGACCTTCATCCCCCTGGCATGACAAATGGCTGTAACTCTTTTTAGCTGTTCCAATGTCCGCTTATTCCTGTCAAGGAAAGATAAACGGAAATGCAGTCCGTTGATAAAGACGGTGTTGACGCCAAGTCCTTTAAGATAATCAGCACGTTTTTCCATCTCGGAATCGCTCAGTATCTGTTCCCTTGTATTGCGGTTCCACAGGCTCCAGTTCATTCCCGTAAAGTTCCACAGATCCATGGACTTTTTATCGGGTTCCTCTTTAACAACGCAGTTTTTTGCTGCTGGATAACACGCCTGCAGCAACACTATACCCAAAAGCACAGCCATCTTCATAACTTTTTTCATTGTATATATCTCCCATTTTTGTTTAATCACTATGGCCGGTCGTCCCATAAATAGCTCCATTTATACTTATATTTATCAATTGCTATGTCCAGTCCGATATCATAGGACGGAGCTTTCATCCATTTTATATTTCCATCCACAAATGCGACATTCGCGCCGTTTCCATGTCTATAGGCAGTAAAACATGTTGGATTGGAACTGAAGGGATTCGTTGAATACCATGCAGGAAGAAGGCCGGAAGAACCTTCCAGACAGTCTATATAAAGCATTGTTTTAGCGGGATTAAGAACCCGCGAAGAAGAAATGGCAACTGGCGTAAGATTAAGAGTCCCGTCCGCGTTGTAATACGGCCCCAGGCAGGCATTTACTCCATAATCAGGCTGAACCCATGCTGTCGGATAATCCCTTTTTGACGGACAGCGGTGAATGTAGCGATGATCTTTACTTTCTCTGTTGCGCAAATATCCCGGATTGTCATTATCCTCCAATGCTATATAGCCGGCAATACTGTCAAACCATAATTTTTCAGTGGCGTATTGCCTATCCCTCACCGGAGAAAAGCAGGCGTTGAAATCACCTAAATACATCTGTTCGGCGGTTGTCCAGTTTTTTAAATTGCCTATACAGCAAATCTGCTTACTTTTATCCCTGGCCTTTGAAAGGGCCGGGAGGAGGACTGAAGCAAGGATTGCTATTATTGTAATAACCAAAAGCAACTCGATAAGAGTAAAACATTTTACTCTGAATTTCATGCTGATTCTCCAGTTATAAGTTCAGGTTTTATAATTGCACATTCAGGAAACTGCCCTTCGGAAAGAAACTTTTTAATCATCTCAATAATATTGTCTGCAAGCTTGTCGTTTCGCAAATCCATGGTTGTAAGGGAAGGACTGACGGAGGCAGCAAACTCCATATTGTCAAAGCCCGTCACTCTTACATCATCCGGAACGTTTATATTCAATGACTTCATATTTTTGATGATTCGAAGTGCCCTTAGATCATTGTTGGCTATTATTGCATCCGGCTTGAGCGTCTGGATTTTTTCAATCACTGAGGAAACGGAATTGAGGTCTCCATCATATTCCATCATCATCTTTTCATCAAATGAAATATTGTTCTTCGCAAGGCCTTCGGTATATCCGGCAATACGTTCCTTTACTCCCCTGTAAAAACGGTCGGTAATGTCAATAGCAATACGTTTTGCACCTTTAGCGACAAGATAGTCCACTAGCTGGACAATTCCGTTTTTTATATCGGCTTCGACATAAGAAGCATTATCAAGTTCCGGCTTACCGATGTAAAGGACATTGTCGAACATGGAATATATTTCCCTCAAACGCCCCTGTCCGGGGTATTCGTGAAACGCGCTTATTATGACGTCGGCATTTCTTGAACGGAATTCATTGAGATTGCGCTCCAGAAGTTCAGAATTCCCCTCGGACTGTGCAACAACAAAACAATATCCCATCTGGGCAAGGCTTTTCTGTACCCTCGCAAAAAGATCATAAAAAACCATCGGTGCAGTCGCATGAATGAGAGCACCAATCATTCTGCTCTTTCCCGTCTTTAACTGACGCGCCGCGGAATTCGGACTGTAGCCCAGCCTGGCAGCGGCAGCCCTTATTTTTGCAGCAGTCTTCTCGCTAACCTTAGTCGTCCTACCACCGCCGCCCAGCAGCGCCTTGGAAACCGCGGAAACTGAAACATCGGCAAGCATCGCCACGTCAGAAAGGGTTACATTTTCTTTTATACGCCTTGAACTAAGCATTCACGCCTCTCTTAATGAATCATTACACCGGTTATTATAATGTAACGATACATTTTTGTCAATGCCCAAATGTTTTTTCTTTTAAATTGAAATGCGTCGCTCTATAAAATGAGGTATATTGACTCTCAACGGGTCAGCTGAGGAATTCTACATTGACTTTTCAGTCCCATCCTGCTGCTTCTGATATAATTTAAAGGCTTTCAAATCACCAAAATTAGCGTCAAGCACAAAATATTTGTTCGCAAATACGCCGAAGGTATTTGTCAGCCTGTTAAAGTTCTTCTTAATAGCCCAGAGCAAAGGTTCGATTCTATTATCCCGCAGCAGAGATGCCGACGAATTTATATGTTCAGAACTGTCAGCATCAAGGTCCAGCAAAAACAGAGAGTTGGAATTGCGCGATATTTCGATCTTTCCGACAAAATATATATTCGACCCGTCGTTGCCTATCATAATCTCTTCGGTATCCCCGGATATCTTCAAATTTGTGCGATAGGTAAACGTTTTTCTTATTCCCCAGTAATTAGGTTTAACCTTGGAAATACAAAGGCCGGCCATAAAATGATGGGGGGTAACAACGGAAGGAAGTTTCCATGGCGACATTACAGTATCTGGGATTTGATCCCATTCCTTTTCTGAAACACAATACTTCCGTCCATTTATCTTCGCATAAATCTTAAGCTGATTTATCTCTTTAGGACTAATTCCCGAATCATTCAGGGAGAAAATATATTCACCGGGCGTGAAAGCGCCGGTATTCAATACAATGACCCCATTTCTCGGAGAAATTACTCCAATGCCATATCTTCCAAAAGAATGCGGTTCACTGGAAGTTTTATAGTTTTTTGCATTTTCAGCCAAAAAAATGAAGTCCTTTAGAAATGAGTCACTCTTTTTCGCGGGTGCGCATGCAAGCATTTCAGGGACATAAAACTTTCTATTCCACAAACCGTCGAGAGACAAAATGCTCCTTGAAAATATAGACGGGCCCATATAAAAGACAGGACACACCTTATTCTCCGGTAAATTAAGATAGGAATTGATCGCGGTAAAATCCCATGCCCGCCTTGCGTAAAACCTGCTGCAGAAATCATTAGATATCTGAATGAATGAGAGGTAAAAAATAAACAGTGCGCCGAAGGCAAGCATAACGACAGAACCAACTGTCTTCATTCTTACGTATCGTTCGCTTTTAATCCAAAATGACTTGCGATGCTCCCACAAAAAGACAATGCATTCTTGAAGCCCAAAGATATAAATGAACAAAAGGCTTATTTCCAGATGCTGAAAGGTCCTGTATCCTAATGCATCCTGGAGCAATGCCGCTAGAATACAGCCGCAAAAAGTAACAAAAAACAATGCCAGATATTTATATTTTTTCCTCCGCGCGCAGATAAATATACTGCCGAGTGTCAAGGGCAGAAGCCATCCTAAGAAATAAAGTTTGAAGTCTGTATAATTAAAAAGAAATACCAACCCCTTGGCCACGGTGGACGATGACACTATCCTATTTCCCTCGGATGCTTGAAGTACCTCCGGTTCTGAAACATTTTTTAATAGAAGCTCGCGCGCCTCCCTTATGGAACTATTCATTCTACCGGCGACTGCGTTCTTATCACAAAGTCCGGAAAACATATGATTCTCAAGAAAGACAGGAAAGTTTTTACCTGAGGAAAAGACAGCTTTATATCCGCAATACATGCTTCCTGCCAATACTGCCAATATGACCAATTTATTAAAAAACGAAGACCGATTACTGCTATACGCCGACTTTGAAACACGGGACAAGAGTCTTATACCATTCTTAATTCCCTTTTTGTCCTCAGGCAATTCTCCGAATTTTACCCTTGATACAGTCTCAACAGCGCCGAGTAAAAGAAGAACCGCTCCAATGACCAATATCCCGTAGAGTCCCGAAACGTGGGAAAAGAGTAGCAAAGGTACTAGGAGCAGGCCATATATGTACCACCTTTTAGAATAAAGGAAAACCCATACGCTCAGCATCCATAAAACTGTGGAAAAAAATTGAGGAGATGGATCAACAAATCCGCGATAACATATATTCCCCGAGTAGCAAGCAAAAAGAACAAATGCTACCACAACATTTAAGGGGAACTTTCCCTCCGGCCTGATAATTAAAAATACAGCAAGGCCCGCCAGTGCAATTCCGAAATAATGAAGCAATGCCACAGCATTACGGGCTGAAAGCCCCAGAAGAGCGGCCAACTTTCCCGCAACATACATGGGAGAAGCGCCATGAAAAGAATAAAAATGAAAGACAGCCAGTCTTGCACGCGGATTATTCCAGTACTCCTCGGCGTCTTCATGAACTTTCGCTTTGTCAAAATAACCGTGATCTTCGAAATAATTGGCAAGAGAAGTATAGTATGATACTCCGTTCTGCATTGGCCCTGACATTTCGGAATACCTGAAATAAATACTGTAAAACTGCGTTGCGAGAAATATGGCAAAAAACACCAAAACAATTGTGTTAGGGTGTGATTTTATCCTGTCAATAAATTTATTCATGACTATTTTTCATTAAACCAAAATTTCCTCATCTTTTCCCAACTGACTTTCAGGAAGCCCCCAAAAAAAACAATCCTGTAAATAAAATGCTCTTATTTTTGTTTTCAAGCCCACGTCCGCCCCTTTATCTTACTTTATCGGGTTCATGGCCGCAATGACAAGCCTTGACGGGGCATCCTAATCCCCTGTTTTGCAGGGCTTTAGTTGTTTTTCATTTCAATTGATTTGAAACTTGGAAATAGT
This sequence comes from Lentisphaerae bacterium GWF2_45_14, assembly GCA_001804785.1. Taxonomy (GTDB): domain Bacteria; phylum Verrucomicrobiota; class Lentisphaeria; order Victivallales; family GWF2-45-14; genus GWF2-45-14. The sequence goes on along the minus strand of MHBG01000072.1, from coordinate 86,929 downwards.
GAACTAGTTTACAGGTTCCATTTTAACAAATTTAAAGAATAGTTTTATCAAAATGATAGCAGCAGTAAATATAGCAATGCGGTTCGGACAGCAGATACTGTTCGAGAATGTTTCCGTAAAGTTCAGGCCGGGGTGCCGTTATGGTCTCATCGGCGCCAACGGGTCAGGGAAATCGACTTTCATGAAGATCCTCGCCGGTCAGCTGGCTCCGTTTACCGGAGAGATTTCTATAGACAAGGGGTGCCGCCTCGGGTTCCTCAAGCAGGATCACTACCAGTATGAGCATGAAACAATTCTGAATACCGTCTGCATGGGAGATGAAAAACTCTGGAAGCTTCATGCCGACAGAGAATACCTTTACTCGCAGACCGATCTGACTCCCGAAGAGGAGGAGAGAGCCAATGATATCGAGGCCCTTTACTCGGAGGCCGGAGGCTACACAATGGAAGCCGATGCGGCGAAACTCCTTGTCGGACTCGGGCTGCCGGAGGACAAACACCGCGTCCCCATGGCAAGCCTCACCGGCGGGTTCAAGCTCCGGGTGTTGCTGGCCCAGGTTCTCTTCGATAATCCCGACATACTTCTGCTTGACGAGCCGACAAACCATCTTGACATGCACAGCATAGACTGGCTTTGCCAGTTTCTCAGAAATCACAAGGGCATTGTTATTGCTATATCGCACAACCGCTATTTTCTGAATCAGGTCTGCTCGGATATAGCTGACCTGGATTATCACGAGATACGCCTTTTCTCCGGAAATTATGACGATTTCATGACCGCCAGCGCAATTTACCTTGAATCTCAGAAGAAGGAAAATAAGAAGATAGAGAAGCGCATGGAAGATCTCAAGGACTTCATAAACCGTTTTAGCGCCAATGCCTCAAAAGCGAGACAGGCCACCTCTCGGCAGAAGGAACTGGATAAGATGCAGCTCCAGGAGGTAAAGCCGAGTTCCAGGGTTTCGCCCTTCATCCGTTTCAACTCTCCACTTCGCCTGGGTGAAAAGGTTATCGAAACCGAAGCCGTCAGCAAGATCTATGACCGGACTCTTTTCAGCGATCTGTCAATGGTCTTCCAGAATGACGAGAAAGTAGCCATACTCGGCACCAATGGGATTGGGAAAACGACACTTCTCAGGATCCTTATAAAGGAGATTGAACCGTGCAACGGCAAAATTATCCACGGCAATACGGTGAAAATAAGCTATTTCCCACAGGATTCGTCGGAAATTCTGAATACTGACGACAGAGCCATTGACTGGCTCGCCCACTTCGGTCCGCGCGAGGGGCTTTCCGAAATGGAGCTGCGCTCCTATATGGGCAAAATGCTCTTCAGCGGCTCGGAAGTCAACAAACCCGTAAAAGTGCTTTCCGGCGGAGAAAAGGCCCGTCTGGTTATCGCAAAGATGATGCTTGAAGGCGGCAACGTTCTTGTTCTTGACGAACCGACAAACCATCTTGACCTGGAATCGATAGAAGCTCTCAACTATGCGTTGAGCTTCGTCGACACCACGGTAATATTCGTAAGTCATGACCGTGAATTCATAAGCAGTCTCGCCACAAGAATTATTGAGATAGAAAACGGCAGAATAATTGACTATCCCGGCACGCTGGCGGAATACGAAGACCACTGTAAAAGCAGCAAAAAGTAGATTTCCCGCGCCCGCTGGTGTGAATATCAGGCTCGTTGATTTGACGGGCGGACTATGTACTCAGTGAGGCGAGGCGTATTTCTCCGACTTGAGCCATTATCGGAGGGAAATAGATTTTAAATTTGAAATCCGGAGAAAAAACCGATATTCTACGTCCGGATTTGCTCTATCGTTCCAAACAAGACTAGGTACTCTGAAAGTTATAATCACAGTCAGGAGATATAAAGAATGGAAATTTCATTACTCAAAAAATCTTTGTTAAAAGGGCTGCTCGTTTGCTTTCTCGCATTTATGGTATCGGCGCTCAGCGCAGAATCCGCAAAATACATCTTCCTGATGATTGGCGACGGCATGGGCGTAAACCAGAGAAAGGCCACTGAAAAGTATCTGAATGCATCGGGAAAAGGACTCGTGATGGAAAAGTTTCCATATTCGGGACTTACGGTTACCGATTCTCTTTCAGGTGTGACCGATTCTGCCGCAGGCGGAACCGCGATAGCGTGCGGGTTCAAGACAAAAAATGGAATGCTGGGAATACTGCCTGACGGGAAACATCTCCAGTCCATTGCCGAATACGCCAAAGATAAAGGTATGAAGATTGGTATCATTACGAGCGATCATATCAACGGAGCAACTCCGGCGGCATTTTACGCGCATGCCGACGCAAGGAAAAGGTATTCTGAAACAGCTTCTTTCATGCCGCAATCAGAATTTGATTTTTTTGCGGGAAATAAAATTTTGACCGATAAGCAGGAAAATGATTCAACCAGGGCCCTTGCTGAAAAAGGATACAAGATCATCCGCGATTTCAAAGACCTGAACGTTTCAGAAAAGGGCAAATCATTTCTCATAACGAGTATGCCTCTTGCGATTGACGAAAAGAATAATGATGGTGTCAGACTCAAGGATATTCTGGGAAAGGCGATTGAAATACTCGACAATGAAAAAGGATTTTTTATAATGCTGGAAGGCGCTAAAATTGACTGGTCCGGTCATAATAATGACTTGGCATCAGGGGCGAAGGAACTTGTGGATTTTGATAATGCGGTAAAAACAGCTTATGAGTTCTATCAAAAAAATCCCTCAGATACGTTGATTGTGGTCACTGCCGACCATGAAACCGGCGGTCTTCAGCTCTCGGACAATATTTCTAAACTGCCTGACTCTGTCAATTCTCAGAAGTGCTCAAAGTTGACTATGCATGCAGTATTGGAAAAATATAAGAAAGAGAAAAAATCCTTTGAGGACGTACTCAAAAAATTGGAAGAATTTTTCGACTTGAAAGATTTAAACGATTCTGAGATGACATCCGTTCGTCAGGCGTATAACATCTACATGGACAACAAAGTAGAAGACAAGCGCCCTGAAGAAGTGAAAAAAATGTATGGCAATAAAAATCCGCTGATCTATGTCTGTTCAAAAATGGCCGACGAAAAAGGCGGCTATAAATGGACGCTGCCAAACCATTCAATGGCAAAAGTGAAAACTTCCGCAGTGGGTGTTGGAGCGGAACTTTTTAATCAGGAAATGGATAACACTCAGATTCCGGCTAATATCAAAAAAATAATGAAATAAGAGCTATTTGCAGCGCATCGACGTATTGAAGACGGCGCGGATATGCTCCTAGTCTTCGCTGGCACCTTTTTTTTCCCCTGAGGCTTCCACGTCGGCCTTATACTGAGCAACATGCTTTTTATGGCATTCCGGACACATTCCGTGAGAGACACCGGTCCTCTTGTCGCCATCGACCTCCCATAAATTGAGCTCGTACATTTTCTTGTACCACGAGCAGACCTTGGGAATGGTCTTGAACCTGATAGGATTCTTTATTTTCTGTGTTTTGTCCATGTCCATCAAAAGACATCTTTCCGTATATTCTTATGAAGAACCGATTTTAAAACAGTTGTCATAAAAAACTTCCCCCTGTGAATCAAACTACAGCCGAATATGACTTTTGTCAACAGGACAAAAAGAAACAAACTAAAAAATATTAGTCACCACAGTAAATTGTCCTTATTTTTTCTGAGCCTGATTTTTATTCCCGACCCGAAAAATTGTCGCCGCCAAGTCTGAAATTCCGGAATTCGCCGAAATAAAAGTTCGCTGGGTTTTCAAACTGAGCCGGAAGTGAAAAAATCATTTTTTTTTGGAGTAATCATTGACATCATGATAAAAACATATATAATTGCTACCAATGGGAGTTAATTGGTAGTGTATGCATTTTTAAATTTTTACTTTAACGGCGGAATATTATGAAACAGATAAGCAAAAAAGAAAAAGCGGCGGAATTATTGCGGTCTTTTAAGAACCTGCCTCCCGAGGAGATTCTTCGGCTTGCGGCAGACTATTTCAGAGGCAAACTGGCATTTGCGTCTTCGTTCGGACTGGAGGACCAGGTAATAACGGATATGATCAGCAAAGGTAATCTGGATATTCCAATTTTTACGATTGATACCGGCCGGCTGTTCAATGAAACCTACGACCTTATTGAAAAGACCGAAAAGTACTATAGAGTAAAGGTATCCGTATATTTTCCTGCTTCAGATGATATTGAGAATATGAGCAGGGACTTTGGGATGAATTCTTTTTATGAGGACGAGGATAAACGCAGGTACTGCTGCATGCAGCGAAAAGTCAAACCGCTGCAACGTGCTCTGATGGGATTATCCGCCTGGATTTGCGGACTGCGCCGCGAACAATCAATGGCAAGAGGGGCACATGAATTAATCGAGTGGGATGAGGGGAATCAAATAATTAAGATTAATCCTGTCGCTGATTGGTCCAATGAGGACGTATTGAAATATATTGCAGAGAAGAAAGTACCGTATAATCCTCTGCATGACAAAGGATTTGCCAGTATCGGATGTGCATGTTGCACACGGGCCGTAAAACCCGGAGAGCATCCTCGTTCCGGGCGCTGGTGGTGGGAAAGCCCGGAACATAAGGAATGCGGACTGCATCTGGTAAACGGACGACTAGAGCGAATTTCGAAACTTAACGCAACAACATATTGAGAAGGTGTCGCAATGTATAAGGAAATGAATCATCTGGAAAGGCTTGAGGCTTTCAGTGTTTATATACTGAGGGAATCTTACCGCGAATTTAAAAATCTGGTCATGCTTTGGTCGATAGGAAAGGACAGCACGGTGCTTTTATGGTTGGCGAGAAAAGCATTTTTGGGTCATGTCCCCTTTCCGCTGATGCACATAGACACAGAATATAAAATTCCCGAAATGATTGAGTTCAGGAATAGAACGGCCATGGAATGGAAACTCAACCTGCTTGTCGGCAGAAACGCAAAGGCGCTGGAAGAGAAACAGACTTATCCTGCTGGCAAAACAGATAGGCTTACCTGCTGCCGTCACCTGAAAAGTGAAGCTCTGAAACATACGCTTTCCGGCGAATGGACCAGATATCGCCTGAATCATGATTCAGGGGGCTTCGAAGAGGATTCAGGCACCGAACCATATACCGGAGTGATTGTCGGGGTCAGAGCGGATGAAGAAGGAAGCCGTTCCAAAGAAAGATATTTTTCTCCCCGTGATAAACAGAGCGACTGGAATGTGGATGACCAACCGCCGGAATTATGGAATCAGTTCAATACCGATTTCGCTTCCGGAACGCATCTGCGGATTCATCCTCTTCTTGATTGGACAGAGCTTGACATATGGGAATATATAGAAAAGGAATCGATTCCGGTGATACCGTTGTATTTTGATAACGGCAAGGGTAAAAGATATCGTTCTTTGGGGTGCTATCCCTGCACAAGTCCGGTTGAATCAAATGCCAAAAATGTAAGAGATATTATAAATGAGTTGAAGACGGGAAAGTTTGCCAACATTGCCGAACGTTCGGGCCGGGCTCAGGACAAGGATGACGGCGGCGGCTTGGAGACTCTCCGGCGCGAAGGCTATATGTAATTTAAGGATAATACTATGAATCAGCAAAAAGATAACTTAAAAGTAGTAATAGTGGGCCATGTTGACCACGGGAAAAGCACCATAATCGGACGGATGCTGGCGGAGACCGGCGCCCTTCCGAAAGGAAAGCTGAAACAGATCCAGGAGTCATGCCGCAAAAATTCAAAACCTTTTGAATATGCATTTCTTCTTGATGCGCTCAAAAATGAACAGAGTCAGGGTATAACCATTGATATGGCCAGGTGCTTTTTCAAAACCGCAAAACGTAATTATATAATAATTGACGCCCCCGGCCATATTGAGTTTCTGAAGAATATGGTTACCGGAGCAGCAAAGGCCGATGCGGCCCTGCTGGTGATTGACGCCAATGAAGGTATTCAGGAGAATTCCAAGCGTCATGGGTATATGCTTTCAATGCTTGGTGTACCGCAGGTGGCGGTATTAATCAACAAATTCGATCTGGTCAACTACGATCGTAATGTATATGAAAAAATCATCGAGGAATTCTCCGGCTTCCTTGGCAATATCGGGGTTACCGCAATAAGCTACATTCCCGTAAGCGGAAGAGATGGTGATAATATTGTTTCCCCATCCAAGCATTTTGACTGGTATGAAGGGCCTACGTTACTGGAACAGCTTGATAGTTTTCTGCTGCCGACTCAACCCGTAAGTAAGGCATTCAGGATGCCGGTTCAGGATATCTATAAATTTACCGCGAACGGGGATGACCGGCGGATTATTGCCGGGACAATAGAGACTGGCTGCATCAAAAATGGTGATGACGTCATATTTCTGCCTTCAGGTAAAGAGGGAACTATTAAATCAATAGAAGTATTCAACCATCCGGAACAACACGAGACCGGCGCCGGATATGCGACCGGCTTCACTCTTGTTTCTCAGATATACATCAAGGCAGGGGAACTGATGTGCCGCAAAGGGGAAAAGATGCCGGAAACCGGAACCCGACTGAGGGTCAATATTTTCTGGCTCGGCAAATCCCCGATGATAAAAGGAAAGCGCTATAAGTTCAAGCTGGGATCTGCCAGGGAATCGGTCGAACTGGCGGAAGTCATAAATGTTTTTGACGCATCTGACCTGAGTACCGTAAGAGGCAAACAGCAGTTGGACAGATATGACATAGGAGAATGCATAATCGAGACGTCTAGACCGGTGGTGTTTGATAACATAAAAGAGATTGAAGCTACCGGACGTTTTGTCATCGTCGATAATCATGAGATTTCCGGCGGGGGGATTATTTTCGAGAAAGACACTGAAAGCATATCCGTAATCAATCAGCACATTACCCAGAGAGAGTTCTTTTGGAATCACGGATTAATTACTCCTCAGTCACGAGCCTCGAGATATCACCACCGCGGGAAATTCGTGCTCATTACCGGAGAAAAGGAAAGCGGCAAGCATGAACTTGCAAAACAACTGGAGTATTCCCTTTTCAATATGCACCTGAATGTTTATTATCTCGGACTGAACACTTTTATGAAGGGACTTGACGTCGACTTGGAAAAAGTCGCATGGAACAGAGATGAACATATCAGAAGGCTGGGCGAACTTGCCAGAATCATGACAGACGCGGGACTGATTTTCATTTCCGCGATTGATGATCTTGACCGCTATGATATCGAATATATCAAGCAGCTGAATACGCCCAGTGAACTGCTCGTAATTAATATAGGATCAAATTTGCCGGATTATGAAGCTGGACTTAATCTTCTGGAAGACTATGACCTGAAGGCTGCCTTAGACGAGATAAAAAAAGTCCTTAACAGAGAAAAGATAATACCCGAATATTGCATATAAAAAGAACAGGATTGGGAAGCATTTTAACACGGAGAAAGATAAATGGATACTGATTATCAATTGCTCAGAGAAAAAATAGAATCATTGACGCAGAATTCTATAACGCCCGCGGATTTCAAAAAAGTCAGCGCCCCCCTTGGCATATACGAACAGAAAAATGCTTTGTTCATGATAAGGGTCAGGGTAACCGGCGGAGATATTCATGCCCCCGGACTGTCGAGATTGGCTGAAATATGCCAAGATAACGATATTCATAATGCCCATATAACGACAAGACAGGATATCCAGATGCATGATGTTCAGCTTAAAAATATCTATCCGGCAGTTATTCAGTCCGTGAAGAAGGGATTTCCGTTTCGCGGGGGAGGAGGAGACACATTCAGGAACATAATGGTGGATGAATACTCAGATATTTCGCCTGATGCTGTTTTTGATGTGCGCCCCCATGCATTCGCGCTGAACAGATTCATTCTTGGCTATGATCACGCATTCGGGTTGCCGCGCAAAATTAAAATCGGATTTTTCCCGGGGACAAATAAGAACAATGCGTCACTGTTCCAGGATCTTTCATTCAATGCAGTCAAACTTGGAAATAAAAAGGCGTTTGACGTATATGCAGGAGGTGGGCTGGGCCGTGAAAGCAGAAAAGGCGTTAAGATATTTTCAGCGCTTCCGGAGCGGGAAATATTCAGATGCGCCGCGGCCGGAATTGAACTGTTCAATGACCATGGGAACAGAGAAAAACGCAGCGAGGCCAGGCTTCGCTTTGTATTGAACAGACTTGGCGAACAGAAATTCGTGGAGATGTTCCTCCAGTATTTTGAAAAATCGAATGTAGACAACGGAGAAAAGGTCTTCGATATTGATGAAAAAATATCTAATGTTCCCATATTTGAAGAAAAGACACAAAAAGATACGCTATATGCCAAATGGCTTGAGCATTGCGCACACGCGACCGGAGTGAAAGATATTTATTCATTAAAAATCGTTGTGCCGGGCGGAAATATTGAAACACGGCATTTGATTCCGTTTTCGGATTTGGCGGCCAAATACTCAGGGGGCGTCATCAGACTGCTGCGTTCTCAGGATATTTTACTTCCGCGAGTTCACAGGACGGCTCTGCCGTATATTTATGAGGAATTGCGAAGCGGAAATCTTTCCATTTTCCTGCATGCGTCATTGCGTTGCAAGATAGTTTCATGCATCGGCGCCGAGGTATGCAAAATAGGAATCCTTGACTCCGCAAAATTTGCGTCCGAGTTATCGCGCAGTCTTGACGTATTTTTTGAGGGATTTTCGAATGTTTCCACACAGGATAAATTACAGATAATTGATTCGATAAGAATATCCGGCTGTCCAAACTCATGTGCTGGACATGTCGCGGCGCCTCTTGGCTTTGAAGGGATGAAGCGTAACATAGATGGTCAATCTGAAGCGTGTTTCAGGGTTTTCACCGGTGGATGTCAGGAAGCGGAAAAAAGCAGGCTGGCAGTCACAAAAGATGATTTTCATATACGTGCGGAGCATTTGCAAGCATTTATTAAAGAACTTGTCGCCAGTTATTTAAAGCTGAGCGGCCGTCCTGAGACATTTTTAGATTATGTTTTGAGTATTGGGGCAAATAACATAAATAACTTTTATAAATTTGATATTTAAGGACTATTGTCCGGATTATAAAAATAAACTTGATTTAATTTAATATTTACGGAACAGCTTATGAAAGAAAAACAATTACGGAGCATATTGAAAGCAATTTCCTGGCGACTGATCGGGACATTGGACACTATTATCCTATCGTGGATTATCAGTGGAAAAATCAGCATCGCGGTTTCCATCGGGGTTTTCGAGTTATTCACAAAAATGTTCCTATATTATCTACATGAACGCGGGTGGAACAGAATAAAATTCGGGAAATCAATGGAAGAAATAAGTCCCGTGAATACCAAAACTCAACCTTCTTTTGCTTCTGAGTGAAAAATAAAGTTCAAATTTAAATGATTACAGCTTACCCCGTCAACTTATTGCTGAACGGAAAAAAATGCTTGGTGCTCGGCGGCGGCAAAGTGGCGTTGAGGAAGGTTCTGAAACTTCTGGACTTTGCTGCCGAAGTGACCGTTGTCGCGACAGAGCCGTCGGCACGCATAAGGGAGCTTGCCGACAGCAGTCTTCTTACTCTCAATGAACGCCCCTTCAGGGATTCCGATCTCGACGGAATGTTCCTCGTGTACGCGGCGACAGATGACCATGCCCTTAATAACAAAATCATTATGCTTGCGGAAAATGCAAAAATACTGGCCTGCGCCGTCGACAAGGGTTGGCAAAAGGGTTCTTTCATCACTCCCGCGAGCATCCGACACAAGGAAATCACCATTTCTGTTTCAAGTCAGGGCACAGCATGCCGTAAAACAAAACTCATAAAAGAAAACTTGGCCAGGCATATCGAATCAGTAGAAAATACGGAACTTATAGTGATTGGGACCGACCAGAGGATTCTGCCCCTGAAAATGCGTGAGTCTTTGCACCTTTCGGGCTTGCGATTCGACCATGCCGGCGAAATGATTATGAATATATGGGGAATTCAGGGTTTCGTCCTTTTGAATACATGCAACCGGATAGAATTCATCGCCGCCGCCCGAAACAGTTCGCCGCTTATCGACATCCTTACAACGATTCTGAGATTTGATTCCCTGGCAAAAGAAGAGTACTACATAAAAACCGCCTACGACGCTTTTAAGCATCTCTGCCTTTGCACTTCAGGCCTTTACTCTCAAACCCCCGGAGAAAATAACATAACGGCGCAGTTTAAAAATGCCTGCGTTTATGCACAGAAAAAGAACTGGGCGGGCCCGGTTTTTCATGTCTTGCAAAACAATGTGCTTCACGTGACAAAGCATATACGAAATGAAACTTCAGATCTGCTTAAAGAAATTGAGATCGAAGATATCGCAATGAACTTTATAGCATCAAAAATGCCTGATTTCCGCAATCGCCGCATTACCATAATAGGAACGGGTGTTGTCGGCAAGAACATAAAAAACATATTTCTTGAAAAAAAATCCAGAATCACATGGGTTTATCATTCAAAACGCCCGACGGACAAAGATCCGGATGTCAACATTCTCAGCCTTGATGATTTGGGCAGGGTACTTCCGGAGACAGATATTCTGATCACTGCGCTTTCCCTTGACAAACCGACCATATGCGGAATTCTCGATAAATATTTCAAGCCGGGAGCGGAAGTAATCGATCTGGGCATGCCCAGAAATATATCTAAAAATCTGGCAGAACTCCGCAAGGACGTAAAATTTACAAACATCGAAGATCTGAAGCACTGGCATAGCCGCAATACCTGCGATATGGTGCAGGTATTCGCAAAAGCTGAAAAGATTATTGACGAACATAGAGATACTTATGAAAAATTTATCAAAGGTTTTATTGACGGGCACCAGACCAAGCAGGCTTTCTCTCGCGCAGACAGAAAACGCATTGAATAGGCTGCGAAAGCTTCTCCCTTCATTAAACTTCAAAACTATACAGATATCCTCGCCCGGCGACAGGGATAAAATCACTGATATCCGTGAGACTCCGCCGGATTTCTTTACCAGAGACCTGGACGATACCATAACGGCAGGAGAGATCGACTGTGCCGTTCATAGCGCCAAAGACATGCCTGAACAGCTTAGAGAAGGGCTTGACTTTTTCCGACTGCCCTGGCGAGAAGACCCACGAGACGCCGTCATTCTTCCCCAAAGCGATGGAGAAATACCACGAAAGCCACGAATCGGAATCAGCAGTGCGCGTAGAGAGGAATACTGCCGCCAGCGCTTTCCTGAAGGCAACATACTTTCGATAAGAGGCGATATCGAACAGCGCATAGCCCAGCTTGACGAAGGCAAATATGATTTACTTATTATGGCTGCGGCGGGTCTGAACAGGATTAATTTGTCACATAGGATTACAGAATTTATTCCGCTTGAAGAACTGACTCCGCCGGAAGGTCAGGGTTACCTCGCCGTAACGTTTAGAAAAGGCGACAGGATATTCAACCTCATAAGAAAACTTTTCGTCAAACCAGTTATCTTCGCAGGAGCTGGTTCAGGTTCTGCGAATAATGCTACCGTCGCTGTGGTAAATGCGCTCAAGTCGTGCGATGTCTGCCTTTATGATGCATTGTGTCCTGCGGAACTCCTTGAATATACGCCGCAAACGGCTGAACGTTTATTTGCAGGAAAAAGAAAAGGGGCACATTCACATTCGCAGGAGGAAATCTGTACCCTTATTGCCGCTTATGCCCGTAAAGGGAAATCCGTTGTCAGGCTGAAGGGCGGCGACCCCGGCATCTTCGGCAGACTTGCCGAAGAACTCAGCATAATGGACGACCTTGAATTCCCTTTCAAAGTGCTTCCCGGTGTTACAAGCTTGAGCGCCGCGACTACATCCACAGGTCTTCTCCTCACTCGGCGGGGACTTTCAAGGGGATTTACAGTGGCGACTCCCAGAAAATCGGGGACAGGAGACATCGAATGGTTTTCAGAAGACGAACGAAAAAGCTTTCCGCAGGTCTATTTTATGGGGGCGACTGATATAAATGAAATTTCTGTTGCTCTCAAGAAAGACGGTTGTCCGGGAAGCCTTCCGGTCGCGGTCGTGTATAACGCAGGCTCGCCATCGCCAATCATTGCATGCGGCACCCTTGATGATATCGCCGAAAATCCGACCGTGAAGAATAATTCCTGTCCCGGTATTATCATAGCCGGGAAAAACGCTGACAGCCGTTTCCTTTATTCCAGTTACGGTGCCTTGGGCGGCATGAAGATATTGTTTACGGGAAGTCGCCGTTTGTTCGGAGAAGCGGCGCAAAGTATTGAAATGTTTGGTGCCGAAGCAATATTTTTGCCTATGATAGAATTGAGTCTCGCCCCCGATGCCCAGTCGCATTTGGAATACATTCTGAATGTCGACTGGCTGATTGTTCCATCTCCATCATGCGCCGTACTCCTGATAGAACTAATGGAAAAAACGTCTACAGATATCCGAAAGCTCCCCCAAATCGCAATCTGCGGCCTCGGGACGGCGGCGGTTTTCAGCGAAAAACATATATATCCGGCCATTTGTACAGAGGAAAACTTTGGAACTGAAGGACTTATTGTCGCATTAAAAAAACGCTTAAAAGCCGGAGAGCGAATGATTAAATTGTGTTCAGACAAGGCTTTATCCCGGGCCACTAACAAGATGAGAGATGCTTTTCCGGCGCTGGAGGAATTTCATTTTTACAACAATAGTCCTCTGAATTACAGCACTCTTCCCGATTTTGATGCGGCCCTCTTTACCAGTCCCTCAGGCGTTGATGCCTTTATAAAATCCTTTACCATTGAAGCTCTGCGGGGAAAGGCGGCAATGTCGATAGGCGAACCGACATTTAAATCACTTGGAAATAAAAATGAGCATTTCAATCCGCTGATAAGTTCTGAAGCTACTGTTTCGTCTATGGTTTCAACGCTTGCTTCCTGGAAAATCAACTGTAAAATTCTTGAAATATTAAACTGAGGGAAATTTGTGAATAAAAAGACCGGTTCATTTCCTGATTTACGGCTCCGCCGTCTTCGTGCCTCCGAAACAATACGCAGCATGCTGGCAAATCCAATGCCCGGACCCGAAAAGTTCATCTGGCCGGTCTTTGTTGTCGAGGGCGAAAATATAAAACAGCCTATTGATGCGATGCCCGGACAATTCCGCTATTCAGTTGACAAGCTTGTCGATGCGGTGCTCGAAGTAAAAAATATGGGAATAAAAGCGGTGATGCTTTTCGGTGTCCCGCCCGTGGAACACAAGTCACCCGATGCTTCCTACGCCTGTTGCCCGGATGGCATTGTTCAAACGGCGGTACGCAAACTTAAAGGCACCTTTTCTTCCGAGCTCATGGTTTTCACTGATATATGCGTGTGCGAGTACACATCTCATGGTCACTGCGGCTTATTGAATGAAAAAGGTATTGTGGAAAATGATCCAAGTCTGGAGCTATTGGCAAAAATGGCGCTGAGTCACGTTGAGGCCGGAGCCGATTGCGTAGCTCCAAGCGCAATGATGGACGGGCAGGTGTCCGCAATCCGCGGGGCATTGGATTCCTCTGGATTTACAGATACCTTGTTGTTGAGCTATTCAACAAAATTTGCTTCGAGTTTTTATGGTCCGTTCCGGGAAGCGGCGGCGTCCTCTCCATCAGCCGGGGACCGCAAGGGATATCAGGCCGACTACCAGAACCCGCGAGCAGCCATAAGAGAATCTTTTTTTGATGAAGTGGAAGGTGCTGATATGCTCATGGTCAAGCCATCTCTTTTTTATCTGGATATTATCAGTACTATACGCTCAGAATCTCTTTTGCCGATTGCCGCCTATAACGTCAGCGGTGAATACTCCATGCTTATCGCGTCCGCCCAAAATGGATGGGGTGACCTGAGGCTGATGGTAAGAGAATCGACAGCGGCTATTGACCGGGCGGGAGCCGATCTGATCATTTCATACTGGGCCAATCAATATAACCAACTCTTGAAAGATTGAATAGATGAAAATTTCCGAGAAACTTTTCAAACGCGCAGTCAAACATATCCCCGGGGGAGTCAACAGTCCCGTGCGTTCATTTAAATCCGTCGGCTCCAACCCCGTTTATATCGAATCTGGGAAAGGGGCAAAAATTTATGATGCCGACGGCAAGGAATATATTGATTTCTGCGGATCATGGGGCCCGCTGGTACTTGGCCACGCTCATCCTGATGTTGTAAGAGCCGTCCGTGCGGCATCCCTGAAGGGATTGAGCTTCGGGGCCTGCAATCGTCTCGAAGTTGAGATGGCCGAACTTTTTTGCAAAATGATCCCTTATGCTGATATGGTCAGAATGGTTAATTCAGGGACAGAGGCGGTCATGACTGCCCTGCGCCTGGCGCGTGCGTTTACCGGAAGAACCCATATCCTTAAATTTGGCGGTTCTTATCATGGACATGCGGATTGCCTGCTTTCATCCGCTGGCAGCGGTTTGTTGACAAACTCCATTCCGTCTTCAGCAGGCGTCACCCCGAACGTAATATCTGAAGTTATTACAGTTCCTTACAACAAGGCGAATGAAGTCAGAAACGCGTTTAAGAAAAATGGGGATAAAATAGCGGCGGTGATCGTTGAACCCGTCGCAGGGAATATGGGTTTGGTGTTACCGGGAAAAGGCTTTCTGGAAACGCTGCGCGAACTGTGTTCTGAGTATGGGTCGTGCCTCATTTTCGATGAAGTTATTACCGGATTCCGTTTCCATGCAGGCAGCTATGCTTCGATTGCGGGAATACTTCCGGATATCAGTGTTTTCGGCAAGATAATTGGGGGCGGTATGCCCATTGGCGCGATAGCCGGAGGACGTAAAATCATGAAGATGCTTGCTCCTCTCGGCAACGTGTATCAGGCGGGAACTCTGAGTGGAAATCCAGTCGCCTTAGCTGCGGGCATTGCCACGCTTGAAATACTCCGCAAAACTAATCCTTATCCCCAAATGGCGGAGCTCGCTGAACGCTTCGCAATGAAGGTCAATAAATTTGCACGGGATCACAGAATTGGGGCTCACGGTGCCGTATATGGAGGAGTTTTCACACTGTTTTTCAGCGGCAAAAAACCATTAAAAAACCTTGAAGATGTAAAGACCTGCGATACTGGCCTTTTTGCTGAATATTTTAACTTTATGCTGCAAAGAGGGTTTTATATTTCGCCATCACAATTCGAACTGAATTTTGTTTCTGCCGCGCATACAAAAGATGAGATTGACGCGGCCGCGGAGGCTTCTATTGAGTTCCTTTCTAGTATTATTGCGTAATCTGCTGATTCATTTATTCACGGCTTTTTAAAAAGATTGCGAATCTTAAAGCGAAAAACCATCAACAAGCGGATTTTGTTACAGACGACTCTTTGAAAAAGACCGCTCTTGGAACACGCATAATAATGACTGAAAATTAGATTTATGCATTATGGTGACGGTGGTGCAGATCAGGCCAGTGGGGATGAGTGTGGCTGAGTGCTTCATGGACATGAGGGTGTGAGTGAAAACCATCCGGCATGACTGGATGTTCATGACCGTGATGCTTGTCATTATGAATATGTTCATGTTCATGGCTTAACACATCATGTAAATGAACATGCTCATGCCGATCGGCGAATATCAACGCAACTGCCGCCGCCAGAATTATTCCGGCAAAAATCTGAATTACACTTATCTCTTCCCTGAGCCAAATCAGCGAAAAGGCTACGCCGAAAAATGGAGACGACGCAAATATCATCTGCGCCCGGACAGCCCCTAATCCTTGTGCCGCCCGTATATAAAGAGTGATACTAAATCCATAAGACAACCCGCCCAGTAACAAAGCCCAGAACCAAGCAGAAGAAATATGCCATGTAAAAAAGGAAATTCCGATAATTAAATTTATCGAACCGGCAATCACCCCTTTCCAGAATGTGCTCGCCTCCGGGCTGATGCTGTCAATCACGGCAGTAAAATTATTGTCCAAGCCCCATGCTATTGCCGCGCCGCTTATACAAAGCAGGCCAATCCAGCCGGACCAGCCCCCGTTAAAACTAAGCAGGATTCCGGACATGACAACTCCGATATTGCCAATCCATGTCCACTTGCCCATATGTTCACGGAAAAGGAAAAACGCAATCACTGCAGTGGCAACGGATTCAAGATTCAGCCACATTGAGACAGAAGCCGACAGCGAACATTTCAAGCCGATCAGAAGCAAAATAGGCCCAATAATTCCACCGAAGAAAATAGCAGCCAATAGATTAAGTCGATTGCGGGAATCCCGTGGAAAAACTATATTCCCAGTTCGTTTTCTGCAGATTATAAAAGGAAGAAGAAAAATACCCGCACCAAGATACAGGAGGCCTGCAAGCTGAGTCAACGGCAGGTCTGAGAGCAAGGTTTTTGAAAACGGGATGGACATCCCGAACATTGCAGCTGCCATTACTGCCATCATAAACGCTCTGCTCTTCAAAAAATCCTCCATACACATTGGACAAATATAGTAACCGAATATATGAATAACTTCAAGCCAGAGGGAATTTTTCAAGGCAAATATAATCAGCTTTATTGCCTATTGATATTGCGTTTGAGGCCAAGCCAAAGTGTTCCCTCGGCGCAAGGGTGGCGGCGTTCAAGACGGCATCATGCGGCAATCCCGCTTTACGCATCAAAGCCAGTTCTTCAAAAAGTCCCTCTCCGTGCTTTACTCCATAACTACCGCCGTCGGAGCCGGCAAGTATCGATATACCCATCTTATGGGCTTTGCACAGATGAATGCTGTGGTTTTCAAGTATGGCGTTGAGTTTATCGACCGTTGCTGGATTCCATCCGCAGTATTCCGGAAAAGCATATTGGAAATGGACAGGAATGAAAGTCGGTGACCATGCTATTTTTTTCAAAGCCATCTGTTCAAGTATGTCTTCACTCATGAAAAAGCCGTGCTCGATGGAATCGACTCCTGATTCGACGGCAATCCTGAGTCCGTCTTTTCCGCTGCAATGCACGAACGTCTTAAGTCCCAGAGAATGTGATATTTCGACTATCAGGCGCATTTCATCCGCGTCAAATTGGAATGGATCTTTTACTGTACCATTTTCAAAATCGATTATTCCGGTCAATATTATCTTTACGGTATCGGCGGTTTCCGCTATTTTTTTTATAGCATCTCTAATGTCGCAACTATCCTCGACTTCGTGCGCCATGAAACTTCCGTAACGCTTTTTCTTTCGAATGCCCCTCCCTGCGCTTATAACAGTCATATCTGAATTCTTAAGAATGTCCCTTAGTCCGTTGTTGATTCCATGAATATCTCCGGCATCCCTTATTGTCCTTATTCCTTTCGCACGATATTTTTCTATGTTTCGCCATGCGGTTTCCACTAATTTTTCACGCGGCGATTTCAGATAGGCCGAACGCTTTTGCGCGTCCAGTTCATCGCCGTCGAGAAAGATATGGCAATGCGACTCGACCATCGAAGGCATTATAAAATTCCCCAGTTTCCTGACAACTTTCCCGTGCCGGAAAGCGTCCATGAGGTTTAAGAAATTTTCATCAGCTGTACCTTTGAGGATGGAATGATATCTGCCATTTGAAACTAAAATAGTATATGGCCCTTTATCATGGAGTTTCTTTCCATCGAAAAAACTCTTAACTTCCAATATCTCGCTCTCCGCTTTCATTTATGCCTCCTTATAAAGCTGCTGTATCCGCATAATTGATTCGACATCATCCAACTGCATGGCCTCATTGAAGCCCTGTAATACAAAATTGTCGCTATCCAGAAATTGATAGTTTCTCCCCGCTGTCCCAATTATAGTATCAAGACCATGGGGCACCGTATTTGTCAGGAACGCCGACTCAAGTAAAACTTTAAGAGGGCTTCCGTCAAGAGCTTTTGGCGGTACCATAATACTGATATTTGAAAGCCCGACAGACATGTGTACTCCCTTCATGTCAGGGCATGACCCTATTTTGCGGATGGCTTGTATCGCCATGCGGGTCAGCCCTTCCATATCAACAGCAACAGGCCCGACAGAAACATCAATAAAAATATCATCGTTTGAAAGTCCGTGGGATCCGGTAAGTTTTTTAACCATGCGCCGTGCTGTTTCCAAAACTTCATCGGCTGTTTTATTGGCGATTTTTTCACCGTTCTCACTGCGTTCAGAGGCCATCAGCAAAACTCTGCACGGCCTGATTTTTAGGAGTTCAGTCATTTCCCAGCGAAGCTCACTAATCGAATTTATTACCGGTTTCTGCCCGCATGCCTTTTGGTGGTCGTAAATCTTCAGGCAAAGCTCCTGTACTTCCATGTTAGGAAAATCAAAGGATAATGGAACATTGACTGTATCCTGCACTCTCAGGATAATTTCTTTCATAAATTCCGAATCGGTCATGGCTCTTGCGCCGATATTGATATTGAGGTGTTTCGCACCCTTTTGGACTTGTTCCGTCGCTAGTTTACAGATTCCGTCAATATCACTGTTGTCAAAAAGTGCTTTGGAGCTTGCGAACCCCGGATTTATACGTTCGCCGATAATTGTCAAATCCTGATAGTGCATATTAATTCTCCATTAAGGTTGTTGTTTAAGCGACCGGAGTCAGTGCATCGAGCAAACTGGATATTACAGAAAAAACATCTCCTACTATGGCAATATCCGCTATACTCATGATTGGGGCCTCCCGATCATGATTTATCGCGATGATCATATCGCTTGACTGCATTCCTACGAGGTGCTGAACCTGACCGGAAATACCGCATGCCAAATAAATCCTAGGTTGAACTGTTTTGCCGGTCTGTCCTATCTGTATTCCATATGGTGCCCATCCTGCATCCACTGCTGCGCGTGTCGCACCCAGCACGCCTCCGATTTTCGATGCAAAACGTTCCAGAAGCTTGAACCCTTCCGGCCCCTTCATCCCGCGACCGCCGGCGACTATGAAGGATGCGCTTCCGAAGTAATTTGAGAGGCCTTCGCTTCTCAATTCCCCGATTACTTTTTTCAGTCCCATATGTTCCGATAAAAGCATTTTTTCTTTTATCAGTATGCCTACTCTTCCGGTCTGAGGTTCTACGGCGTTCATTACTCCCGGCCTGACCGTGGCGATCTGCGGAAGAAAAGAATCCGACCGTATTGTAGCCATCAAATTACCGCCGAACGCCGGACGTGTCTGAAGCAGCGCGCCCGTTTCATTTTCGATATCAAGTCTGGTACAATCGGCGGTAAGTCCGCAATGACACATTACGGCGACTCTCGGAATCAAGGACCGACCGACGGCAGTCGCTCCGGCGAGAAGTATTTCGGGCGAATATTTTTCAATGAGCCGTTTCAATACTGCGGCCTGGTCTTCATCATTGAAATATTTCAACGAAGAATCCTCAACGGCAATGACTCTGTCGGCACCGCACGCCCATAAAGCCTGCAAAATGCCATCATTGAATTTATCACAGAGAACTATCGCGGTCACAGCCTGAGGCCGTTTGGCAGCCAGCTCCGCGGCTGCTCCCAGAAGCTCAAGCGAAACCGAAACTATCTGTCCTTCGCGGAGTTCGCAAAGTACCCATATCCCATTGTATTTCCGTCTTTCCTGAAAATTGCTTATATACATATTATTCTTCCTTAAATGGCGGAGATTATTCTCAGTTCATACAGAAGTTTTCCGGCACTCTCAGCTTCGCTTCCATCAAAGAATGTTGTTTTTCTGTCTCTGCTTTTCGGAGGCGTCGTTTTAACCACACGCGTCGGTGATCCATTCAATCCAAGGAGATTTACATCGGCCCCTATCTGGTCGGCATCCCAGATATCGATCAAAGAATGTTCTGCCTTGAGCCAACCTTTCAATCTTGCGACTCGTGGTTCGTTTATCTCTTTAATCACTGACAAGACGGCAGGAAGCGTTAACAGACACTCATCGTAACCGCCATCAATCATACGATTCACACTCAACATATGGTCTTCAATTCCGTTTATAGCGGAAACGCCAGCGGCGTGAGGCCAATCCTTCATGTGTGCCGCTATTCCAGGCCCCACCTGCGCGGTATCGCCATCAATAGCTTGTTTGCCGCAGAGCACCAAGTCAACATCCCCAATTTTTCTGACAGCCAGCGCCAACACATAGCTTGTACCCCATGTATCAGACCCGGCAAAATGCTTATCACAGAGCAGCACCGCATTATCAGCTCCGAAGGCAAGAGCTTCTCGGATAGACTGTTCTGCCTTTTGCGGCCCCATACTGAGGACCGTAACACTTCCGCCATGCAGCTCGCGCAGGCGGAGCGCTTCCTCCAGCGCATAGTAGTCGAAAGGATTAATCACAGAAATGACCCCATCCCTTATCAGCCGCTTTGTTTCAGGGTCTATTTTGACACTTGAAACACCGGGAACTTGTTTGATGCAGACAACTATTTTCATTTTATGCCTTTATCTGAAAGTTATTGAACTGCGTTTTGAAGTCGAGCAGCGCCAGATAAAATCCATTGGCTGGGTAAGCGTTACGAAGAGATTCGAGACACGCCATAGGATCAAAAGTATCCTCGCTGGCAATGCTATAGCCTATGCAATCCGATAGAAGCTTAATATTCGGGGACATCCATGCCTCTATGATGAAAGGAATTTTTGTTTTGCTCATGACCTTCTCTATCAATTCATTGCGCCCTACCATCGGCTGAGTTACAATGAATTCAGCTCCGGCTTCTATTTTGCGCCTGAATTTGAGAATCTCATGCGCCTCCGGTTCATACTGGTTAAAGGCCGCGCCGAGAATAAATGCACTGCCATATATTTTTCTAATATATCCCAACAGCTCCACGGAGGTGACCGATGCGGAATCGCAGTCGATCTCAGAGGGTTTGAGTTTAGGGAGTCGCACCGATCCATCACCGGAAACCACGAGTATTTCTTTTATCCCAAGTTCCCCGCATGAGTCAAGGATCCAATGCAGGTCAGAGAGTGTATGAAAAGTATTCAAATGGATCATCACTTGTCCGAAACGCACCGGCAGCTTTAATTCCTGAATCAGTTCGTGCCCCTGAAATGCAAGATTGCCCATGGCATTATCTGTTACACATACACAGTGCCCCGCATCAACTGCTTTATTATATTTCTCGTCAAAACGGGTAAGTCTTTCAGATAAATGGTTAACGGCCTGCTTGGGCGGGCTCACTTCAAGTCTGTAACGTTTATAGTTTAAATTCACTTTCGCAGCCTTCACTTGATTTATTGTATATCAATAAACTATACTTTAGCTTTCATATTCTATTATTGCTCCATATTAAGCTAGAGTCAATAGCATATTTAGCTCATTACTGCTCTTGGGTATCATAATATTGCTCTATATTAATATATATACTATTACTACATTAGAGATGCCGGAAAGAGAGAACAAGGGATCTATTATTTGACAAAAGCTGTTAGTGGTAAGTTAGAGATTGTGTTAAATCTGCACCGGATGAATATTTACCCCGGTTAATCATGGGGTCGGCATCATGCGGTTCGGGTCATTATTGCGCTGTCCCAGTATTTTGTAACTGGTTCCAGCCCGAGTCCGCGCATATCGCGGATCATTTCCTCCACGGTCCGCGTATCGTTCAATGAAAACTGACCGAGTTCTCCGACTGGTTCGCAGTAGGCTCCCGGCGAAACCAGTGAACCGGCGCTCATGTTATTTGCACACGTAATGGCGGCGCGGTCGCGAAATTCTTTATTCTCACGGGTTGAAAGCGTCATATCGTATTCGGGAAAAACAATGCGGAAAGCCAATATCATCTGTTCGAGTTCCGCATCGCCGACAGGAGCCGGCGGGATGAATCCAGAGCTTGTCGAGGTTATTCGCGGAAAAGTAAACTGGATTTTGCTCCGGTAGTATTTGCGTTTAATCCAGATTGCCTGGGCCGCCAGTGACGCGGCCTCGATCCGCCAGTCGTAAAGTCCAAGAAGAAAAGCCATGCCTAAGGTACGCATTCCGGCGGCGGCGCCACGTTGCAGAGCCTCAAGCCTGTAGTCGTAATCGCGTTTCGGGCCGAAGGGGTGGAGTTCCGCATAGCGCCCGCGGTTGAATGTTTCCTGAAAAAGCGTCAATCCGTCGACTCCGGCCTTATGAAGGCGGCGGTAAGTTTCCTCGCTCTGAGGCGCTATCTCAATTGAAAGATGGGAAAACATCTTCTTCATCTCGACGGCTGTCTGCTCCAGAAAATCAGGGGTGACAGTATTCGGATCTTCTCCGGCGACGATAAGCAGAGAGTCGATTCCCATTGATTTAATGGCGCGGGCCTCATCGATAATCTGTGACAGGGAAAGTGTTTTTCTCGGCAATGAATTGTCGTAATTAAAGTCGCAGTAGGTACACCCATTAACGCAGCTGCTTGAGATGTAAAGCGGGGTGTAGAGCTGAATGGTTTTACCGAAATACATCCGCCGGTACACCGCCGCGCTATCGCGCATAAGCGGAAGGTATTCTGCCGCCGCGGGAGAAAGCAGAACAAGAAGATCGTCGAATCCGCACCCGTTCTTTCTCAGCACGGCCTCCACCGATTGCGGAGTTACATTCATAATTCGTGCGCGTATAACATCTTCACTAATCTTAAGGTATGGGAACATGATTGATTTTCTTCGGATTAAAATATTTCGTTAAATGAAGCCAAGGGCGATGTCGCGCTGGCACCGAGTCCTCGTGCTGCGGGTCCTGCCTCGCGTCCCATTTCAGCGCTTTGGACGGCGAGCTTGAATGCACAAGCCATTTTTTCGGGGTCATCAGCGGCGGCGATTGCCGTATTTACCAGCACTGCGTCGGCGCCCATTTCGATTGCCGCCGCGGCGTGAGACGGCAGACCGATCCCGGCATCGACGATTACGGGAATATTGGACTGCTCAATGATAATCCGGAGCATGGCGGCAGTCTGAAGTCCCTGGTTCGACCCGATAGGTGCGCCGAGGGGCATCACGGTATGAACGCCGACCTCTTCAAGTCTTTGGGCAAGAGCCGGATCGGCATTGATGTACGGCAGTACTATAAAGCCCGCCTTGACAAGTTTTTCCGCGGCAATAAGAGTCTCGATAGGGTCCGGAAGGAGATAAGTCGGGTCGGGATGAATCTCTAGTTTTATCCAGTTATATCCCGCGGCGCGTCCGAACTGAGCGATTCTGCATGCCTCATCGGCATTTCTTGCGCCTGAGGTATTGAGCATAATCTGGACCTCGTCACTGTCAATAGCGCTAAGGATATTGTCGGTCTCCCGCGAGTTCAAGTCGACTCGTGTCAACGAGACTGTTACCAACTGAGTTCCGCTGGCCGCGATGGCTTTACGAAAAACTGAAGTGGAACTGAATTTACCACTGCCCAGAAAAAGGCGGCTGCTAAAAACCCTGTCTGCTATTTTAAGTTCTTTCATCTCTACAACCAATTTAATTGTCAATCTTTTCGGTAGGCATTCTAAGATAATTTCGTTCCCCGGCATTTCAAGCCTTCAAGATATACAGGAGGGACAGGATGGATAAAAAAGATAAAAAAGGAGAGAAATAGTTGCATTTATTCCGTCCGTGAATATAATTATAACTAAAGAGAGTGTTTTGGTATCAATTAAGGAGTTATCATGAAACTTTCGACAAGAAGCAGGTATGGATTGAGGTTAATGTTCGAACTTGCGTTGGCCTATGAAAAAGGTGCTGTCTTCCTGAAAGATATCGCCGAAAGACAGGCACTGTCAGAAAAATACTTAAGCAAACTGGTCATACCTCTGAAGGCGGCGAAGCTGATTAATGCGTCAAGGGGCGCGCACGGCGGCTACACTCTGGCCAAGAAGCCGTCGGAAATCACCGTCCGGCAGATAGTCGAAGTGCTGGAAGGGGACATCTGTCCCGTCGAGTGTGTAAATAATTCATCCGTCTGTGAGCGCCTCGCCCTCTGTCCCACCAGGGATATATGGTCGATGCTTCAGAGCGAGATATACAAGGTGCTCGAGGCCGTAACGCTCCAGAAGATAATAGACGACTACAAGAATAAAATGGAAAACGGAAGCATATCATATTCGATATAAAATAATGAGGTGAGTATCATGAAAATAGCAAAAGACATCACGGAACTTATAGGGAACACTCCGCTCGTCAAAATCAATAAACTGAATAAGAGTCCGGCGACAGTGGCAGTTAAGCTGGAATACTTCAATCCGCTCTCAAGCGTCAAAGACAGGATTGGCTTCGCCATGATTGACGACGCTGAGAAAAGAGGGATACTGAAGAAAGATTCAGTTATAATAGAGCCGACCAGCGGCAACACAGGCATAGGACTGGCTTATATCGCTGCGGTCAAGGGGTACAGACTCATCCTGACCATGCCCGAGACAATGAGTATCGAACGGCGCAAGCTTCTGAAGGCATTCGGCGCGGAATTGGTTTTGACCGAAGGCGTGAAGGGCATGAAGGGCGCTATTCTCAAGGCTGAAGAGCTTGCAAAGGAAATTCCCGGCTCCTTCATACCGCAGCAGTTCAACAACCCTGCCAATCCAGAGATCCACAGGAAGACGACTGCTGAAGAAATCTGGAAAGACACAGATGGGCAAGTGGACATATTCATAGCCGGAGTGGGTACGGGGGGCACAGTTACCGGTGTCGGCGAAGTTCTTAAGGCAAGAAAAAGCTCGGTACAGGTTATTGCGGTGGAACCCGAAAAATCCCCGGTACTTTCAGGCGGCGCGCCCGGCTCTCACAGAATACAGGGAATCGGCGCCGGCTTTGTCCCTGATGTTTACAATAAAGACATCGTGGATGAAATAATCCCGGTCAAGGAAGAAGACGCGGGAACGACCTCGCGTGAATTGGCCAGGCAAGAAGGCATCCTTGTCGGAATCTCGTCAGGCGCCGCTCTGTGGGCAGCGCTCCAGGTCGCGAACCGCAAAGAAAATGCAGGGAAACTAATCGTGGTGCTCCTGCCTGATAACGGGGAAAGATACTTAAGCACGTGGCTCTTTGATGAAAGTGATTTAAAATGAAATTAGATACCGCTATAGCGCATGCCGGACTTTGCGGCGATCCCGTCACGGGTGCGGTAAGCACCCCTATTTACCAGACTTCGACCTTCCGCCATCCGGCCCTGGGAGAGTCCACGGGATTCGACTATTCGAGATCATCCAATCCGACGAGGAAGGTACTTGAGGAAAGCATCGCAGCTCTTGAAAGCGGCGAAAAAGGTTTTGCGTTCTCGACTGGCCTTGCCGCGATAACAGCCGTCTTTATGCTCTTCAAAAGCGGTGACCATATAATTTTCTCTGACGACCTTTACGGGGGGACATACAGGCTTCTGGACAAGGTCTTCAGCCAGTTCGGGCTTTCGGCGAGTTTTGTTGACACCACATGTTTCAAGAATCTTGAAAAAGCATTCATAAAGGACAAAACGAAAGCGGTTTTCATAGAGAGTCCGACTAATCCCCTTCTCAAGATATCCGACATCCGAAAAATATCAGCATTCGCGCATAAAAACAATATTCTCTGCATTGTTGACAATACCCTTATGACACCGCTTCTGCAGCAGCCGCTTCTACTTGGCGCCGACATCGTCGCGCACAGCGGGACAAAGTTCCTCGGCGGTCACAATGATACTCTCGCGGGGCTTCTGGCAGCAAACGGCTCCGAGCTTTGCGCACGGCTTGCTTTTATCCAGAATGCTACAGGCGCTGTACTTTCTCCCTTTGACAGCTGGCTCATCCTTCGCGGGATGAAGACTCTTTCCGTCAGGATGCAGCGCTCACAGGAAAACGCGCAAAAAGTCGCAAGGTGGCTCTCTGCCAGGAGGCAGGTCGCAAGGGTTTACTATCCGGGGCTTGAATCTCACCCGCATGCGGATATTCATAAAATCCAGTCGGCCGGGCCAGGCGCGATGCTTTCCTTCTCTGTCAAAGATAAATCTCTCGTTGAAAAAATCATAAACAACGTGAAAGTAATCAGTTTCGCGGAGAGTCTGGGAGGCATTGAAACGCTCATCACCTACCCGGCAAAACAGACCCACAGCGATATCCCCGAGGAACTCAGAAACAGAATCGGGATTACCGATGACTTGTTAAGGATTTCCATAGGAATAGAAGACGTAAACGATCTCATCAATGACTTAAAACAGGCAATGGAAAAATGAAAAGCAAACCCGGAAAACGATTTAATTACGATACACGGATTCTACATGAAGCGGGCGCTAAAGATCCTTCAACAGGTGCTTTGAGCGTTCCGATTTTTAACGCATCGACTTACGCGCAGGACGATGTTGACAAACGTCAGCCGTTTGATTATTCCCGCTCCGGCAATCCTACCAGAAAAGCGCTTGAGGATACTCTCGCCGCGCTAGAAAACGGCACGAATGGTTATGCTTTCGCTTCCGGAATGGCCGCCATCAGTTCCGCTCTCATGGCGGTTCTCAAGCAAGGCGACCATCTGGTGATAGCGCAGGACATTTACGGGGGCACTTACAGGCTTGTTACAAAGTTTCTGGTGAAATACGGAATTAAGCACACTTTTGTCGACACCACCAATCTCCAGAATATCGAAAAAGCTATATTGCCGGAAACAAAAGTACTCTTTCTGGAAACCCCGTCCAATCCCCTGCTAAAAATAACAGACGTCGAAGGCGCTGTAAAAATTGCCCGAAGTCACAAGCTCATAAGCATCATCGACAATACTTTTATGTCGCCGTATCTCTTCCGCCCTCTGGACTTGGGCGTCGATATCGTCGTGCACAGCGCCACAAAATTTCTCGGCGGACACAGCGACCTGATAGCCGGAGCGGTAATAACTGCCACAGAAGAGCTTGGACATGAAGTTTACACGGTTCAGAATACCTGCGGAGCGGTGCTCGGACCTAACGATTCATGGCTGCTGATGAGAGGAATAAAAACTCTTGGCGCGAGGATAAAAGCACAGCAGGAAAGTGCGTCACAACTGGCGTTCAGGCTCAGAGAGCAGAAATGGGTTTCAAAGGTCTATTACCCTGGACTGCCGAATCATCCGGGTCACAACATAATGGCGGATCAGGCGGATGGGTTTGGAGCCGTACTTTCGATTGAGACGGATTCACTGGAACGCGCCTCAAGAATAATGAAGAACGTCAAAATATGGTCGGTGGCGGTAAGCCTCGGCGGGGTGGAGTCGATACTTTCCTATCCGGCAAAAATGTCCCATGCCGCCATGCCAGCAGAGGAAAGGTTGAAGGCCGGAATTACGGATAATCTTATCAGACTTTCACCGGGACTCGAAGATGTAACAGATTTATTGGATGACCTTTGCGGGAGCGCGAAAGGATGAAAATAAATCTAAATGGCCAAATGATCGAACTGGACGGGACAGCGATTTCAATAAGCGAATTCGTTAGACTCAAGGAACTCAATCCCGAAAAAATAGTAGTCGAACATAATGGTGAAATACTGGGAGGCGAAGTTTGGGAAAACACTCTTCTCAGGGATTCCGACAGCATAGTGATTGTTTCTTTCGTAGGTGGCGGGTGATGAATAACTTCAGAGAGGAACTCCTTGCGTGTTTAGGGAAAGAGGCATTTGAAAAATTGGGCAAGATCAAAACCGGTATCGCCGGAGCGGGCGGACTCGGGTCGAACTGCGCTGCATTTCTGGTAAGAAGCGGTTTCAGAAAACTGAAAATATACGATTTTGACAAAGTCTCGTATTCAAATCTGAACCGGCAGTTCTATTTTTACGATCAGGTCGGACACTGGAAGGTGGATGCGCTTCGCGTTAACCTCTCAAGAATAGATCCTGACCTGGAACTCGAAACTTTCAATGAACGCGTTACCAATGCAAATGTATCAGGTGCCTTTGCCGACTGCGATATCGTGATTGAGGCATTCGACAGGGCCGAAAATAAAAAGATGTTGACTGAGGCTTACATGAATTCGGGCAAACTTTATATCTCCGCAAGCGGAATCGCCGGGTGCGGAGACAGCGACAATATCACGATAAAAAAGATACATGACAAATTTTTCCTTATCGGGGACGGCGTTTCCGAGGCATCCGCCGCCTTGCCTCCATTCGCGCCAAGGGTAAATATCGCCGCCGCGAAAGAGGCCGACATAGCTCTTTCATGGGCATTGAGAAAAGGAACCGCTCAACATGGATAAAAAGATTGAAAAACTCAGCTCAATAATCATAAGGAGCGGTAGAACAATCGTACTCTTTTCAGGCGGGACAGATTCAGCCTTCCTTCTGAAAATGTGCGCAGTTTTCGCCGGGCCGTCAAATATTACCGCCGTAACTGCCGTCTCAGAAAGTTATACAAAATCCGAATTGGAAAACGCGAGACTTTTCGCAAAAGGATTGAATGTTGAGCACCTTATCATCGAGACTTCCGAACTTTCAAACCCATCCTTTATCGCGAACAACCCGGACCGCTGTTATCACTGCAAAAAGGAACTCTTCTCCAAAGTCCTCAAAATGGCGGCGGAGCGATGCGTAAAAACAATTTTCGACGGCACTAATTACGACGATCTGAGCGACTATCGTCCGGGACGTAAGGCAGCCGCTGAATCAGGCATAATCAGCCCTTTACTGGATGCCGGCTTCACAAAGGAAGATGTCCGAAAATACTCGAAGGAAATAGGCCTTGAGACGTGGGACGCGGTACCGAATCCGTGCCTGGCAAGCCGCATACCTTACGGAAACGCAATAACAGCTGAAAAGCTTGATGCCGTGCGCCTTGCGGAGTCATTCATCAGAGAGTTGGGATTCAGGGAACTCAGAGTCAGACACCACGGAGAAACAGCACGTATCGAAGTCCCGCCCGAAGAAATACCTCGAATTTGTGATGAAAGAATCCGAATCCAGATATGCCAGTATTTGAAAGAACTCGGATTTACGTGGGTCTCGCTGGATATGAATGGTTACCGAAGAGGCAGTTTAAACGAAAATATCAGGGTCGAAGGGAAAAACCAATGAAGGTAGCGGTCGGCATGAGCGGGGGCGTTGACTCGTCCGTCGCGGCATGGCTCCTCAAAAAAGAAGGACACGATGTAATCGGAATCACGATGGCGTTATGGGACGGTGATGATTCTATACCCGTCCGCAAGCACGCATGCTATGGGCCCGGGGAGAAAGAGGACGTTCTGTCGGCGCAAGAATTCTGCCACCGCATCGGAATCCCGTTCCATGTTTTTGACTGTTCGAAGGAATACAAGGAGACAGTTCTTTCCTATTTCAAGAACGAATACAGTGCGGGCCGGACCCCGAACCCCTGCGTAAAATGTAATCACTCCATGAAGTTCGGGTTGCTGCTTTCAAAGGCCAGACAGTCAGGACTCTCATTCGATACCTTTGCAACAGGCCACTATGCGAGAATAAGCCGCGATGCCCGTCAAGTGCTGCGCCGTGGTAAAGATTTAAAAAAAGATCAGTCGTATTTTCTATATCGGCTTAGCCAACAGCAGCTTGCCGGGACAATCTTTCCGCTAGGAAATATGACAAAGGACGAAGTCAGAAAAATCGCGGGCGAAAATAATTTCCCCGCCGCCGACATACAGGAAAGCCAGGATTTCTATTGCGGCGACCATACCGAACTCCTCGGCATTCAACCGAGACAGGGCGTCATAATCGATAAAGACGGAAAAGCTCTGGGACATCACAGCGGAACATGGAACTACACGCCAGGCCAGCGAAAAGGACTAGGGATATCTAATCCCGTTCCGCTTTATGTCATAAGCACGGACGCCGAAAAAAATACAGTTACGGCCGGAACGAAAGAGGAAACATTATCTTCATCCATCTCCATAGCGGACCTTAACTGGATTGCAATTGAAGGACTCAGTACGCCGCTAAACCTTTCCGTGAAAATACGTTCTTCATCGAAAGATGCCGCAGGCGTCCTCGAAAACATGCCGGATGGCAAAGTAAAAATAACATTCGATTCTCCTCAGTCAGCGGCAGCGCCCGGGCAGTCAGCGGTATTCTATAACGGTGATATCGTTGTCGGCGGTGGGGTTATTGACAAGATAATGAAAGCAGAGTGATTTGATTATGGAATTCAGCAGCAGGACAATTTTAAACGCATATAAAGTTCTTGATGGAGAAAAGCTTGAGGAAAAGGAAGCGCTTGCGCTGATAGAGACTGGAGCGCCTTACCTGATGGACTTATATTCGCTTGCCGACAAGGTGCGTAGAAAATATTGCAAAGAATCTTTTATGACATGCGGAATTACGAACGCGAAGTCGGGCGCATGTTCCGAAAACTGTTCATTCTGCGCACAGTCCGCACATAATCCCACAGGTATCAAAACCTATCCGTTAAAAAGTGCTGATGATATACTGAACGATGCCAGAAAAGCAAAGTCCGACGGCGCCGAGTCGTTCTGCCTAGTCCTCAGCGGACGCGGCTATGAAAAACCCGACGAAGAGTTTCTGCGGATACTGGATACAGTCACGAAAGTAATTCAGGAAACGGGCCTGGAACTTCATGTTTCGCCCGGAATATTAAGCGATGAAACAGCGAAGATGTTGAAAAACGCGGGAGTTTCGGCGGTAAATCATAATATAGAGACGGCCCCTTCTTATTTTCATAAGGTATGTACGACGCATTCCGCGGCAAGAAGAATCCTTACCGTCAGGGCAGTCAAAAAGGCCGGAATGAAGGCGTGCTGCGGCGGGATAATAGGGCTCGGCGAAGGACCGCGAGAAAGGGTGGAAATGGCATTGGCGCTCAATGATATCAATGTCGACATAATACCTCTGAACATATTGAGAAAGATAGAAGGAACAGCCGCGAAAAGCGATACTTTAAGTATCAGAGAAATACTCAACACGATAGCGGTGTTCAGGCTGGTGAATCCCGGCAGAATAATAAAAATCGCGGCCGGACGGGAAAGCGCCCTTGAGGATTATCAGGGGCTGGCCTTCCATGCAGGGGCTAACGGAATGCTCATAGGAGGCTATCTTACTTTAGGCGGAAGAAGCCCCGAAAAAGATAAGAGACTTATTGAATCATTGGATTGATAAAGCCCCGGAGAAAAAATGCGAAATATTTATCTGGACAACGCGGCAAGCACTGCGATGGATGAGCGCGTTATCATCGAAATGATGCCCTACTTCAGAGATGAGGCCGGCAATCCCTCAAGCCTGCACTCAAATGGGAAAAAAGCTCATGAAGCGCTCGAAAAAGCCCGTGCCGATATCGCGTCATGCCTGAACGCGGAACCAGATGAAATCATCTTCACATCAAGCGGAACAGAATCGAATAATTTAGCGACAAAGGGATGCGCATTCGCTAACAGGAAAAAGGGGAAACACATCATAATCTCGCAAATAGAGCATGAATGTGTTACAAACTCATGTACATGGTTGAAGGAGCAGGGATTCGACGTCACATACCTGCCAGTAGATTCCGAAGGACTCATTAATACCGGGCAACTTAACGACAGCATAAAGCCGGACACCATTCTTGTTTCAATAATGCACGCGAACAACGAAATAGGCGTTATTGAACCTGTCGAGGCAATCGGGAAAATATGCAGAGAAAGAGATATATATTTCCATACTGACGCCTGTCAGTCATTTGGTAAAATTCCTTTCGATGTAAAAAAATCAAATATCGACATGGCTACGATAAATGCCCATAAAATCTACGGCCCCAAGGGAGTCGGGGCGCTATATGTCAGGCGCGGAGTAAATATCTCCGCATGGCAGCACGGCGGCGGACAGGAGTCGGGGATTCGCTCCGGCACGGAAAACGTTCCAGGCATAGTCGGATTCGCCAAAGCCGCAAAACTCAGCATTGCAGAAATGTTCCCTGAGATGAATCGCCTCATCTCATTAAGGGATAAGATCATAGATACTATTCTCGAACAGATGCCCACCGCATACCTCAACGGACACCGCAACATCAGGATACCTAACAACGTCAACATCGGGTTCCGGGACTTTGAGGGACAGGCGCCGAATCTGCTGACGACACTGGACGCAATGGGGATTGCCGTCTCGACTGGTTCCGCATGTTCCTCAAAAAAGAAATCGTCACATGTCCTGCTGGCAATCGGACGGAACCCCGTTCAAGCCATCGGAGCGCTCCGTATAAGCATGGGAAGATTTACCACTGAATCGGATGTCGATTATTTTTTAAGTGTCCTGCCGGAGGTGATGAAGAATATGAGATCAATTTTTTCCCGTTTTTAAAGAAAGGTTTTGAAATGTCTGATTTTGATATGATTGAAAAAATTGGGATACTCCGTAAAAAAAGAAACGCCATTATATTGGCGCATAATTACCAGCGGCCCGAGATTCAAGATATCGCCGACTTTACAGGTGACTCACTGGAATTGAGCATCAAAGCAAAAAATGTTAAGGAAGATGTTATCGTTTTTTGCGGAGTGAGTTTCATGGCCGAGACCGCAAAAATTCTTTCACCGTCTAAAACCGTACTTCTTCCCGTCGCCGACGCCGGATGTCCGATGGCGGATATGATAGACATCAAGTCTCTGAGAGAGCTCAAAGCGGCGCATCCCGCGGCTATGGTGATGTGCTATGTAAACAGTACTGCCGAGATTAAAGCGGAGTGCGATATCTGCTGCACGTCCGCGAACGCGGCAAAAATAGCCTCCAAAATACCGCGTGAGTCAGAAATTATTTTTGTGCCGGATGCGAATCTCGGTGCATGGTCAGAAAAACAGTCAGGACGCAAGATGATATTATATCCGGGCTTCTGTCCGACACATGTCCGCTTTATACCTGAAATGATCATAAAAAAGAGGAGTGAATATCCGTCCGCAGCCCTGATTGTTCACCCTGAATCCTCTCCCGACGTAAGCGCCCTTGCCGATGCTGTCCTGAGTACCGGGGGCATGCTTGAATTCGCTCGACTGATGCCGTATAAAGAAATCATCGTGGGGACAGAGACAGGGCTTCTTCATCGCCTGGAGAAGGAAAACCCGGATAAAAAATTCATAGCGCTTTGCGAAGAGGCAGTCTGTCCGAACATGAAAAAAACAACGCTTGCAAAGCTGATGCTTTCGCTTGAGAATATGGAAGAAGAGATCAGCGTCCCTGAGGATATTCGACAGAAAGCGGAAATCCCGGTTCTAAAGATGCTTTCATACAGCTAATATATTTATTTCGATAGTTCAAGGGTTTTTCGCCCAGGGACTTCGGACAAAAAAAACAATCGGAAAACATTTTTTCAATAAGAGGTACTATATTTGCGCGCCTGTGCTATATTATCGGCTTTGAATTTGAAATTATCAGAAATGGAGACAAATGCGTAAAATCAGGAACATAGCCATAATAGCTCACGTTGACCATGGCAAAACCACACTCGTAGACGAAATCATCAAACAGTCCAAGCTTTTCAGGGACAACCAGCAGATGAGAGACTGCTTTCTCGACAGCAACGACCTCGAACGCGAACGCGGAATAACCATCCTCGCGAAAAATATGAGCGTACACTACAAGCACGTCAAGATAAACATCATCGACACCCCAGGACACAGTGACTTCGGCGGACAGGTAGAACGCGTGCTCAAGCTCGCCGACGGCGTACTCTTGCTCGTTGACGCCGCCGAAGGCCCCATGCCCCAGACACGATTCGTACTTGACAAGGCGCTTCAGCTCAACCTCAAACCAATCGTCATCATAAACAAGATTGACAAGCCGGACGCACGCGCTCACGAGGTACATTCGAAAGTATTCGACCTTTTTGTTGAGCTCAACGCGACCGAAGAACAGCTCGACTTTCCGCTTCTCTACGCCAGCGGACGCAACGGATGGGCGACGGCAGACCTCGAGAACGGTTCCAGAGATTCAATACTTCCCCTCATGGACGCAATACTCGAATACATTCCCGAACCCGAACATCGCGAAGGCCCCGTAATGATGCAGGTGGCAACACTCGACTACTCGGACTACGTCGGCAGGATTGGCATAGGCCGCGTCTACCGCGGAACTCTCGACATCAAGAAGCCGCTCGTCCAGATAAAGCAGACCAATCCCGATAAGCCACGTGCTGTCCAGTTGAAACAGATTCTGACTTTCGAGGGACTCGAAAGAGA
>MHBG01000072.1:0-52938 GCA_001804785.1 Lentisphaerae bacterium GWF2_45_14 | reverse complement strand
GACGCTGAAAAGCCTGAAGCCCTTCCGCCGATTCATATAGACGAGCCTACAATATCCATGCTTTTCCGAGTCAACGACTCGCCGCTCTACGGCAAGGAAGGCAAATATGTCAGCAGCCGCCATATTCGGGAACGCCTCAATAAGGAAGTCCAGAAAGACGTGGCGCTCAAAGTCGAAGAAGTGGAAGGCGACTCATTCAAGGTCAGCGGACGAGGCGTACTCCATCTCTCCATTCTTGTAGAGAATATGAGGAGAGAAGGCTATGAACTAACCGTTTCGCAGCCACAGGTTATTTATAAAACTATCGACGGCAAAAAATGCGAACCTATCGAAATCCTCTCGGTGGACGTGCCAGAGGAATCCACAGGAAAAGTCATAGAAATAATCGGAATGCGCCGCGGCGAAATGCACCACATGGAACAGCACGGAAACCGTCAGACAATGGAATTCGAGATACCGACAAGGGGTCTAATTGGCTTGAGAAGCAAACTTCTCACGGCCTCCGCAGGTGAAGCAATCTCGTCATACCGCTATGACCGCTACGAACCCTACAAGGGCGATATTCCCCAGCGGCTCAACGGCGTGCTCATCAGCATGTCGGTCGGCAAGGCTATGGCCTATGCGATCGACGGCCTCCAGCTGCGCGGAACATTCTTCATCGACCCCAACACCGAGACCTACGAAGGAATGATTGTCGGCGAGCACTGCAAGGAAGGCGACCTTATCGTCAACCTCCAGCGCGCAAAGAACCTTACCAACGTACGTTCATCATCTTCGGACAGGGCGCTCAAAATAGCGCCGGCCCAAAGGTTAAACCTCGAGGAAGCCCTCGAATATATCGCTGCAGATGAATTTGTTGAAGTTACCCCGCTCAATGTAAGGCTGAGAAAGCGTCTTCTGACCGAGCTGGAGAGAAAGCGTAACCGTGCACAGAAAACAAAAGAAGCAGCTGTATAATAAGGGCCTTTTATGCAGAGAGTTTCAGAAAGGCCGCCGCTGATTACGAAAGAGGCGGTCCTTTCCATTCTCGCAGGAATGATACTTGGTCCGCTGGCTTATTATTTTGACTTGAGCCGTTCGATATTCTCGTATTTTGCGATACTCATCCATGAACTTGGCCACTCGTTCACGTGCTGGATATTCGGTTTCTTTTCCGTGCCGGCATTCGACTTCACCTACGGCGGCGGCCGCGCCCCCATGAACATCGATCACCGTTACTTTTTCCTGGTCGCGCTGGTCTATCTTTTCTTCGCGTGGCTGATCTGGCTCAACAGAAAAAGTCCGTTAGGAATCGTTACAGTCGTCATCTTCATTCTGATTTATTCGGTGATGAAGAAACACGAAGAAAATATCAGAAATCAGAGTTATTTCATTCGACTATCGCCAGCGTCCTTATCTCCTTTTCTTTCCATAGAAATATGGTTTTTCAAAAAGTAGTCGATAAACAAATAGCCCATTAAAAAACCGCCCATTATCATCACGGCGATATTCTGCGATAAATTATTGAATAAAATACAGCCTACGGCTAATCCTGTTATTATTAGAAATGCCTTGGAACCAATGATTAAAAACATTACCCCTAGAGGTGATATAGCTTCGTCTTTTCTGATCATGAAAAAATCCATGATATTCAGCCAATACACTGTCGTAATGAATAGTCCTCCGACGGCCAGTGCATTTACAGCCGGAGTATTTACGTTTTTTATCAACAGGACGGAAAAACAGACAGACATGCACAGGAGCAATAAAACAACAAGCTGTTTAAGTCTATTGTACTTGTAAAACAGAGTCATTAATCTGAATGTTAAGAACCATTCACAAAACAGGACTAAAACAGCCTCCCATAAAATTGAAGATAAAGTTTTTGGCATTACAGCAAAAACAATAATAAAATACAACACAGCAGCAACGGCAGGGATCATGATAAAATGCAAATGCTCTCTTGGTTTAGACATGGCAAGACCTTTCCTTCACAACAGTTGTCCCCATACCGACCTTGACTATATTATTAAATTCTTTTCTTTCAACGAGGCGGCATATAAAATCGCGGTTTCAGATGCAAGCGGTATTTGGAATTTGCCTCAGGTGTGGTATCTTTTAGCAACTTGAAAGGCAAATATAATGAAATATGATAAGATAAAAGTTCCGGCGGGCGAAAAAATAACCGCCTCCCAAGATGGAAAACTCAATGTTCCCAACAACCCTATCATAGCTTTTATGGAAGGCGACGGCATCGGCCCGGACATTACAAAAGCGGCCATGCACATATGGAACAGTGCCATTAATAAGGCTTACGGGGGCAAACGCTCCATCGCATGGATGGAAGTCTTCGCCGGGGAAAAGGCCGTCAGCATATACGGCAACAACAACTGCCTCCCAGACGAAACAGTCGAGGCGGTCAAGGAATTCAAAATATCCATAAAAGGCCCGCTGACAACACCCGTCGGGGGCGGAATAAGGTCGCTCAACGTGGCGCTCCGCCAGATGCTCGACCTCTATGTCTGCCTCAGGCC
Source organism: Lentisphaerae bacterium GWF2_45_14 (assembly GCA_001804785.1). GTDB lineage: Bacteria > Verrucomicrobiota > Lentisphaeria > Victivallales > GWF2-45-14 > GWF2-45-14. The sequence goes on along the minus strand of MHBG01000072.1, from coordinate 50,425 downwards.
GGTCAAATATTTCAAGGGTGTCCCCTCCCCCGTGAAATCACCTGAAAAAACCGATATGGTCGTCTTCCGCGAAAACTCCGAGGACATCTATGCGGGCATCGAGTGGCAGACAGGTACGCCCGAAGCTAAAAAAATCATCGACTTCCTCATTAAAGAAATGAACGTCACCAAAATACGCTTCCCCGAATCCTCCAGCATCGGCATAAAACCCGTTTCCAAGGAAGGCACCGAACGCCTCGTCAGAGCGGCGATGAATTACGCCGTCGCACAGAAACGCAAAAGCGTTACAATCGTCCACAAGGGCAACATCATGAAGTTCACCGAAGGCAGCTTCAAGGAATGGGGCTATAACCTCGTCCGCAAAGAGTTTGCCGACCAAGCGGTATGCTGGCCCGACCTCGAAGGGGGGGCCGCTCCCGCCGGAAAAATACTCGTGAAAGACTGCATCTGCGACGCATTCCTCCAGCAGATACTCACGCGTCCCGAGGATTATGATGTAATCGCGACACTCAACCTCAACGGCGATTATGTTTCCGACGCGCTTGCCGCATGCGTCGGCGGGATTGGCATCGCGCCCGGAGCGAATATTAATTACGAAAGCGGCCTGGCGATGTTCGAAGCAACTCACGGAACCGCTCCGAAATATGCTGATCTCGACAAGGTCAATCCCTCCTCGCTCGTACTCTCAGGGGAAATGCTTCTGCGCCACATCGGCTGGCACGAGGCCGCCGACCTTATCGTAAAAGGTATAGAAAACGCCATATCAAAGAAGCTTGTAACATATGACTTCGCAAGGCTTATGGAGGGGGCGACAGAGCTTTCATGCTCCGGCTTCGCAAAGGCTGTCGTTGATAATATGTAAATAAAAAATGGGGGATACAAATGAAGCTGTCATCGATTCTGAATCCGGACCTTTTTTTCAAGGGAATTCCAGTAGGTGACCGTCAGTCCATTTATAAAAGTATGCTCGAAAAAGCAGCTGGTGAAATAAAGCAGGATATCGATCCCGAGAAGATAGCTTCCGAAATGGTAAAAAGAGAGGATGCCTTCTCTATCCCGTATGAAAAAGGCGCGGCACTTCCGCATTTACGAAGTCCTCTTTTTGATGATCTCTATATCATCGTAGGAATTCCTGACAGCCCGGTGCTCCTGAAAAACAATGACAAAGACCTCTCGCACGTAGTCATCATGTCGCTCGTATCCGAAAAAACTTCGGATACCTATCTCAAGACACTCGCCGCTTTTTCAAGATTCGTCATCAAAAATGGCGGCTCCGTCTCAAGACTTACCTCTTGTCGCGACGGGAATGAGTTCAACGCACTCCTTGATGCCGAAAATGTCATCCTCAAAAAAGAGATAACGGCTGAAGACATAATGGATTCGGCATTCCCCTATGTACTATCAGGTACGCCTCTGTCGGAGGCGCTGGACATGTTTTCAAAATATTCAAAAACCCAACTGCCGGTACTTGATTCGGGAAAAAGATTTATTGGCGTTCTTGATTCGGAAAATATCCTTAGAAAAAGCTTGCCCGCACATTATATGATTCTGGACAATGTAAAAATAATTTCCGGCTTCGAGCCGTTCCAGCATATTCTCACGAATGAAGATAAAATAACGGTGGACGAGTATATAAGAGAACCGAGGGCAGTTGCTGAGCTTTCTACCCCGCTGATACAGCTTGCGCTTATGCTGATAAAGAATGAGTTCCTTAATATTTTTATCACCGACGAGCATAAACAACTTGTAGGAATCGTAACGATGCTGGAGATCGTACAGAAAGTACTGAGAGGTTAAAAAATGATTTTCTGGTTCGCCGTCATAATATTTTTCGGAACTTATATTCTTATAGCATCAGAAAAAGTCCATAAAACGACCGCAGCGTTGCTCGGCGCGTCACTTATGCTCATATTCGTGCTCGAAGGGCCGGGCCATATGCCATCGAAAGACAACGGTGCGCAGTCGGTTGTAAAAGATTCGAAACAAAGCATGTCGCATATCATCGAACAAGGAATCATCGCGCGAGACGATAAATACGCAAAACTGGATATATACTCTCGTTATGTGAACTTCGACGTCGTCTTCACCCTCGCCGGAATGATGATTCTTGTAAATATTCTCAGTAAGACGGGTCTTTTTCAGTTTGTCGCAATCAAATGCGCAAAAATATCCAAAGGCTGTCCGATGCGAATGATGCTTCTGCTGGTTGCGGCAACCGCCATTCTTTCCGCCTTCCTTGACAATGTAACCACCGTCCTTCTGGTAGGCCCCGTAACACTTGTGGTAGCGGCTGAGCTTGGCGTGCCAGTCCTTCCATACCTCATGGCGGAGACTCTCGCATCAAATATCGGCGGAACAGCAACCTTGATCGGAGACCCGCCCAACCTTATAATCGGGTCTATCGCAAACCTCGACTTCATGTCCTTCATATGGAACATGACTCCGGTTGTCATCATCATAATGGCGCTTTACATGACCTTCCTATATATGCATTATCATAAGCACCTTCAGGTCACCGTAGAGAAAAGAGCCAAAATAATGGAACTCAATGAAATGGCAGCCATCACCGACATGAGCAACCTCAGACGCGGCGGACTTGTTATGATATTCACAATCCTAGGCTTTCTAATCCATGGGTCGCTTCATCTACAACCCTCGATAGTCGCAATGAGCGGGGCTGCCGCGGCACTGATGGTATGCAAAGTGGATATCGACCATGCATTTGAAAAGGTGGAATGGGCCACATTGTTTTTCTTCATCGGCCTTTTCATACTCGTCAGCGGCGCCGACAATGCGAACCTGATAAAGGCTCTCGGCTCTATACTGAACTTTACCCACAGCTGGAACCCTCTCCTGACCGTACTCTTCGTCATGTGGGCCAGCAGCATATCCGCCGCCATCATGAACAACGTTTCCTTTACTGCGGCGATGGTCTCGATAGTGTCTACATATATAGCCGATGTACCGTCATTTGCGGGAAGTCTCCAGAACCAGCACCTTATGTGGTGGGGACTTGCGCTTGCGGTGTGCCTCGGCGGCAACGGCACAATCGTGGGTGCTGCCGCTAATCTGGTCATCGCCGGAATAGCGGAAAAATCAGGACTCAAAATAACCTTCAAACGATTCATGGCTTACAGCGTACCTATCACTTTCGGAAGCATGGTGGTAGCGTCCATTTACATTTCCATCAGATATTTCGTGCTCTGCCGCTAGGAGCAGCCCTCCCGTCGAAGATTTTTTTCACTCATTTCACTTGCCGACGCGCAAGGCGGCAGTCTTTTTTTCTGATTTTTTGTCATTGAAAAGCCAGAGGATGAATCCGTTTATGAAAGCCGTTACGTCGGCTACGTCGGCGATTGGCGACAGGCCTCTTTCATGTTTTTCATGTTATTTTTGAGAGTAGCAGTTGCGGCTTCCGGACGTTCCAATATATTGTATAGGTTTTACAGGATATATTATAATGAATACAGTATCGGATAAATTAAAGAAGCTGGCAATCACATGCGGCGGAACAGGCGGGCACTTCTACCCCGGGCTCACAATTGCAGAAAAATTCAAGAAGGACGGGGGCGAGGTACTTCTACTTTTAAGCGGAAACGATTCACAGGCCCAGTCTGAAATAGCAGCGAAGCGCGGAATAGGTTCCGTCATAATACAATCGGCCCCGCGCCCCAGAGGTCCGTTGGCTGCGCTGAAATTCGCACATAAATTCGTATCTGGTTTGGTAAAAGCAAGAACAAGGCTTTCGAGGTTCCGGCCGGACGCGTTCCTTGCGATGGGAAGCTTTGCGTCGGCGCCATCGTCATTTGCGGCATGGACTCTGGGCATCCCTCTTTTTCTACATGACGGGAATGCGCGTCTGGGCCGCGCCAATCTTTTTCTGAGCATGCGTGCAAAGCATCTTTTTCTATCGTTTCCTGCGGTTAATCCTGACGCGTGCAAGTGCCCGATGTCGCTTACCGGGCTTCCGGTCAGGCATGAAATAGGCCATTGCGCGATCTCAAGAAAAGAAGCCTACCAGAAAATAAACAGTTCTTTCGGGACGACATTCACGGATTCGCTGCCGTTACTTCTAATATTCGGGGGAAGTCAGGGGGCAAAAACTTTCAATGAGATTATTCCTCAGTCGCTTATGAAACAGAAAGAACCCGTTTTTCAGGTAGTTCACCTTACCGGGGCAGGGAAAAATATCGGAGTTGAAAAAATCTATTCCGGGGCAAAGTTCCAAGGCCTCATCCTTGAAAAGACCGAAGAAATGCCGCTCTTTTACTCTGCCGCTGATCTCATAATATGCAGGGCGGGCGGAAGCAGCATATCAGAAATAGCATGTTTCGGAAAATACGCCGTCCTAGTGCCGTACCCCTACGCTGCAGACCATCATCAGGATGACAATGCCGCATACCTCGCGTCTGAAGGCGGGGCAGAAGTACTTTACGATGGTGACTGCACCATCGTAAATGTGAGCAACATACTCCATTCATGGGCAACAAGCCCGGAAAGATACCGGGAGGCCGGCTTGAAAAACAAAGCACTGGCAAAGCCCGACGCGGCCGCGGATGTCCTGAGCCGGATTGCATCAATTATAACATGATAGACTTTGTAAATATATCAAAAAGTTATGGGGCACGAGAAATTCTACGCGATGTTTCTCTGCGCATAAACAGCGGCGAACGCGCCGGAATAGTAGGACCGAACGGGGCAGGAAAAAGCACGCTCTTCGGAATCATCACCGGCGAGATATATGCTGAAAAAGGAACCGTCCTCATGCCAAAGGATATGAGGATGGGCTACCTGCGTCAGAATTTGAGCGACTACGGCCTTGAGAAAATCCTCGTTGACTTCGTAAGTGATTCGCTGCCGGAACTTTCCCAGATACATTCGCGCATAGAAGAAATAGAGTCGGGACTTCAATCATCGGAAGATAAGGAAAAACTCCTTAATGAGCTTGGCGAGCTTCAGGTAAAATACGAGGCGCTGGGCGGTTATATGATGCGAAGCAGAGCGGAAGCCGCGCTTTGCGGGCTCGGCTTCAAGGCATGCGATCTCAAACGTCCGCTCGGCAGCTTCAGCGGCGGCTGGCAGATGCGCGCCTGTCTCGCAAAAACGCTGATAGCCGATCCCGCACTCCTGATGCTCGATGAACCTTCCAATTACCTTGACATCCCCGCCATAGAATGGCTCAGAAAATTCCTTTCAGCGTTTCAGGGTACGCTTCTTCTTATCTCGCACGACCGCTTCCTTCTAAAAAGTCTCACGAACGTGACCGTTGAGATCAACGGGGCCATCGTGACCCGTTATCAGGGAGACTACGATTACTACATCAGAGAGAGGGAGGAAAAGATAAGAGTACTCGAAGCGGCAAAGAAAAACCAGGACAAAAAGCGTGAACAGCTGGAGCGCGGCATAGAGCGTTTCCGCGCAAAAAATACCAAAGCGGCACAGGTGCAAAACTGGATAAGAGTAATCGATAAAATGGAAAATATAAATGTCCCGCACGATTTGCACTACTCGGGGAGCATCATGATTCCCCCTGCCCCGCATTCGGGAGTCGAAATGCTGAGACTCGAAAAAGTCGGCCACAGCTACGATGGGTCTAACTGGATAATGACTGATGTAGACCTCAATATAGAACGCGGCGAAAAAATAGGGCTTGTCGGTTACAACGGAACCGGAAAAACAACACTGCTCAAGATACTCGCGGGCCGAATGCAGCCATCCGCCGGGACAAGAATCCTCGGGCACAAGGTCATAACCGGTTACCAGGCTCAGGAATTTGCCGAAATACTTCCCCCTGACTCAACTGCAATGGACATTGTAAAGGGAGCCGCGCCGCAAGGCACCGAAATGAAAAAGATAAGAGGCGTTCTCGGCGCGTTCGGATTCTCAGGCGAAAACGCGGAAAAAACCTGTTCCGTCCTGAGCGGCGGCGAAAAAATACGACTCTGCTTCGCGAGGATATTCGTCAATCCTCCGAATTTCCTCGTCCTTGACGAACCGACGACCCATCTTGATATCGCTGCGAGAGAGGCACTCCAGGACGCCGTAAAAAACTACGATGGCACTGTATGTTTGGTAAGCCACGACATAGAATTCGTCCGCAAAGCAGTCTCGACCATTATCGCGATGGAGCCGCCGGGAATAGCCCGCTACTGCGGAGATTATGATTATTACAGGGAAAAACAGGCTGAAAAAGCGAATAGTGAAGGAATTGGAACAGCAGACAATAAAGCGGAACAATCCTCAAGTGCACAAAAGGAACGGCGCCGCGACAGGGCCACCAGACGCGGCGAACTCGGGAAAATAAAAAAAGACGCCGAAAAGAAAGTCTCCCGGATTGAAAAGGCCATTGAAAAACTTGAGGAAGAAAAGGTATCCCTCTCGGAAATTCTCATAGCAAACCAGCCCGGCACCGATTATGCGTTTGTTAATAAGAGACTTCGAGAAACCGAAGATGACGTCAAGCGCCTTACGGAAGAATGGGAAATAGCTGCGCTTGAATTTGAGGAGATCCAAAACGAATACGCCCTCATCCACACATAAAAGACTTTCGAATGAAGCCGGAGGGCGAGATTCCCGTATGCTTCCTGAACGCTCTCGAAAAATAGGCATTGTCATTAAAACCGGAGGCTAATGCGGCATCGGAAACGGCATAACGGCCCGTAGACAGCAGACCTTTGGCCCTTTCGATTCTGAGCCGGTTGAGGTACGCGAGTGGACTTACGCCGAAACAGGATTTGAAGATTCGTTCAACATGTTCGTAACTCATGCCCAGCCCCTGACTTATCTGCCTTACGCTCTCATTCTGGGACGGCATACGGTCAAGAAGTTCCTTCAAGCGAAACGCCTGATTTTCATTAATACTCCGCACTGCGGGACGGTTTTTAGCGGGCAGAAACATCTCTATTAATACTTGCAGGAAGAGTGCCCGCGCCCTGATGGTATCTAACGATATTATCTCATCCAGCGTCCGGGGAATAAGCGAATCGTCCGCTATTTTTCCTTGCAGCAGTCCGTGCGGGACAAATGCCGGCGGCGGCCTGACAAGCTTCGTTTCCAATTCTGCCGGAGCATATGCGCAGACTGGAAGATCAGCCGCCGGATTATGCCATACCCAGTCGAAATGTATCCAATACCTTCTGACATTTTCGCTCACGGCCCTGCTTGCATGAAGAATTCCTGGTTCGATAATCGCCCACGAGCCGGTCGAAAAATTCAGAATTCTCCCGCCATATTCGAGTTCGCAGTCGCCATTCGCAAAATAAACGAACTCATGGTCATAAATACACCGAGCCGCCTCCACATGCCCCTTTCCCCATGTGCCCTGTCCGGCAATCCTCAACACGGGGGATATACGATCAAGCCAATCTGAAATCATTTTTGTCCAAGTATTATCATTTAATTATGACTAATCTATTATTGACAATATATCATTTTTGTTTAAAATCAAATGAGGAGATAAAAAACAGGAGAAGATAAAATGAAAGCAGACGCACTTTTATTCAGGAAGGCAAACTGTCCGGAAATTTCCCAGGTCGAACTGCCGGAACTCAACGACAACGAAATACTTATGCAAACGGAGTATTCCGGAGTCAGCATCGGAACGGAATCGTCGATAATAAATGGCAAAAGGACACATAACGGAACATTTCCGCTCGTCCCCGGATATATGGCGTCGGGACAGGTACTCGCAACCGGAAAGAGTGCAGGAAAATTCAAAGAAGGCGACAGGGTTTGCGGCATCGGAGCAAGATTCAGTGACTCCTCGCAAATTGTCAGCGTATGGGGCGGTCATTCTTCAGCCCAGGTACTAAATGTCGAAAATGTTTTCAAAGTCCCTGACAAAGCCGAACTCTCACACGCTTCGATGTTTATTCTGCCCGCCGTGGGACTCAATGCAATCAGTATGGCCAACATAACGGAACAGGATACCGTACTGATAAGCGGACTCGGACTGATCGGTTATTTCTTTGCCGACTTCTGCCGTCTGCGCGGTGCCGCAATTGCCGTGATAGAACCAGCACCGGACAGGGGAGCAATAGCCAAGAGAAATATAACGGAAAATATCTTCAGTCCGGACGATCCTGAACTTCAGGAAAAAATAAGCAATGCCTTCGCCGGCAGAAAAATAAGCGTCTGTGTCGAAGCGACTGCGTCGAAAAGGCTCATTGGGAATTGCAGTCGCTGGCTTTCTCCCGGCGCAAGGATGATCTTCCTCTCATGGTATGACGGAAATATCGAACTTGACTATTCCCATTTCCATAATAATGCAGTCACTGCGTATTTCCCTACAGGCTCCGGAAATTCCGAAACCCTGAAGGCCGTCCTCGAATATTTTGCCGATCGAAAAGACACAATGGACTCAGTTATAACCCACACCGTACCTTACTGCGAAGCACCGGCCGCGTATGAAAAAATCCTGAATGGTGACAGATCGATATACGGCATGACCATAAAATGGAGGTAATTAAAATGAAAGCAATCATCGCAGACGGTTCAGGCGGAATATCCGTGGAGCAGATCCGGATGCCTGAAATATCAGAATATGATTCCCTTGTGAAAATGAAGTCATGTCTTTTCTGCTCGACGACCGACAGACATATCGTCGAAAAATCATTTGACTTCGGGCTTTCCTATCCGGCCGTTCTCGGGCACGAAAGTATCGGTATAGTCATTGAGACGGGCAGCAAGGTCCGCAACTTCTCGCCCGGCGAGACTGTATCAAGGGCATACTCTCTTTATCCCGAAGAATTCGATAAGAATGGGACAGCCTCTGCCTGGGGCGGATTCGCTGAATATGGAAAAGTAAGGGATTGGAAGGCAATGCTTGAAGACGGGCTTTACAAGAATCTGGAATCGGTCCCTGGCTATTTCCTCTATATGCAAAAGCTTCCTCATGGTCTCGAATGGCGCAAGGCAATGGTGATAAGCTGCCAGAAGGAAATCTATTCATCACTAAAGAAAGTCCTTTTCAAAAAGGACGCACGCTACCTTGTCGCGGGAGCAGGAACGGCAGGCTCTCTTTTTGCAGAATTCCTGAAGAAAAAAGGTGCGCTCAACGTCACGCTGACGGCAAGGCGTGAAAAACAACTGGCAACCGCACTCAAGCTAAGTTCGGCGGATCACGCTATCAGCATCGAAAACCTTGCAGGGACTTATGATATTCTCATCGACAGCAGCGGAAGTGTTGATTTTGTAGAAAAGATAGCATCACAAAATCTTGCACCCGGCGCACAGATATATTCTTACGCAATATATCCCGATAAAAAACGTTTTGACTCAATCAGAATAGATCCGCTCGAACATTCCGTCCATGACGAAGTGGTTTCAATGCTTCTTGACGAAACAATAAACTGCGCTCCGTATATATCATTTGAATTCGGGATAGACGACGCGGAGGCAGCGTGGCAAACAATACTCGACAGGAAAAGCGTCAAAACTGCGATAATATTCGAAAATCCTTAGACTTCCCAATGCCGCTTTTCATTCGTCCTGCTTTATCCGGCAGGACGTTTTTTTTACGCCCTATTCTATTTGCACTAATTTTGCATAATATTGCATTAACGTGTTGCATTTTCGAAAAAGAACCGCTATAATCAGAGTTATGAAAGTAAAACTTGACACAATTGCAAAGAAGCTGAACATTTCCAAGTCCACGGTTTCGCGCGCGCTGAGAAATCATCCGGCAATAAGTCCAGATACCAGAAAGATGGTCGCCGAAGAAGCCAGAAAAATAGGATATGGCCCTTCTTATTCACGGAAAGGCAGAAAATCCGAGGACGGACAAAGACTCAATATAACGGCGCTGGTGGCGGCTGATGTTGACAAGGTGGAAAATGCGGGAGCTGTCACACACAGAATGCTTAAAGGGCTGGCCGACGGAATAAACGCATTCGGCGGGCAGTTGTCAATCAATTTTATAAGAAGCGAAGAACTTGAAGGATTTAAAAAACACGGCACAAGTCCGGAATCTTTTTCGAGGATTGCGGAATTCTCAGGGGCAGTGCTGATGCAGCACTTCAGCGAGGCATTCGTTTCAGAAATATCGAAAATACTGCCCTGCGTCTCATTAAATTATGCTTATAATATAAAATCAGTAGACAACGTAGGCCCGCAGGATATAAGCGCTATCCCCTCCCTGCTTGGATATCTTCAAAAAAACGGACATTCAAAAATCGGATATATCGACGCGGAGAGACCTCACCCCAGAACGGACATACGCAGAATGCTGTTTCTTATGGCTCTCGGCGGAGGGGACAATGCACTTGATTTATGTATCTACGACAGAGATTACAGTGGACACGAGGCCAAGTTTACCCGGGCATTGAAAATGATGAAACAAAAAAAAATCACCGCGTGGATTTGCGGAACGGACGGAACGGCTTCGTGTTTCATAGAATTCCTGAATGGAAAAGGAATAAAAGTACCAGACGACGTCTCGGTTACGGGGTTCGGAGGAGTTGAGCAGACAGATCCGCCGCTATGCACATACAATATACCTTTCGAAGAAATAGGAATAAGTGCGGCGACACACCTGGCGGAACGTATAAAACTTCCGGGAAGACCGGCTAGGCAGATACTTGTAAACTGTGAATTCGTCGAAGGAAAAACCGTTAAAAAAAATAAATAGGGAAGCAGACAACATGTTTATTGAAGAGCCTTGCCATAAAACAAAAATCGCTGAAATCGCCGATATAGTAGTCTGCGGAGGAGGCCCCGCCGGCATCTGTGCCGCAATCGCCGCCGCGCGAATGGGATATAGTACAAGGCTTATCGAATCGAGTGGCTGCCTCGGAGGGATATGGACATCTGGTCTTATGTCCTATGTAATAGATTATGCGGGGAAGCAGGGTATCCTGAGGGAGATACTGAACAGACTTGATGAAATGGGAGCAAAAGGCCCAAAATACACATTCGACATTGAAGCGGTAAAATTCCTTCTTGAATCAATGTGCCTGGAATCTGGAGTAAAAATAAGGTTTCACAGTAAAATAACAGCAGCCCTTAAAAATAGCGAAAACCGGGTCTCCCATGTAATAACCGAGTCAAAATCGGGAAGAGAGGCATGGCAGGCAAAAATATTTATCGACTGTACCGGAGATGGAGACCTTGCGGCACTTGCCGGATGCGGATTCGATGTAGGACGGAAGGAAAACGGAGAAGTTCAGCCGATGAGCATGTCCGCACTTGTTTACGGACTCGATTCGGATAAAATACAAGACTTCCTGACGGGAGAAAACCGTAAGGCCAATCTTCTAAAAAAACTGGAAGATAACGGAATTTCCCCGTCCTATACCCAGCCTACCCTCTTTGAGATTTACAATGATACATTTCTAATGATGTCCAACCACGAATACGGCATTTCGGCATTCGATGCAGATGCGGTAACAAATGCCACAATCTCCGGACGCGCCGAAATATACCGTCAGGTAAAAGCGCTGAGAGCATCCGGCGGAGACTGGAAAAACCTGCGGCTCGCCGCAACTTCTTCACACATCGGGGTAAGAGAAGCCCGAAGAATCCACGGCCACTATACCGTAACTCTGGACGATCTTCTTCAGGGCAAAAAGCCTCATGATTCCGTGTGTACGGTAACCTTCGGAATTGACGTACATTCCACCAATCAGAACAGAGGCGGGGGATATGACAATCAGGGATACGCGGTAAAGCCTTATGGGATTCCATTACGTGCCCTCATCGCCAGGGATGTTGACGCTCTCATGATGGCCGGACGCTGCATAAGCGGAGACTTCCATGCGCACGCAAGTTACAGGGTTACGGGAAACGCCGCAGCAATGGGCGAAGCGGTCGGTATCGCGGCTGCCCTTTCGGTAAAAAACGATTCTCTGCCGCAAAATCTCCAGTGGGAAGAAATCTCAAAAGAACTTAAAATATCCGAAGGGGGACGGCGATGAAAAGAAAGTTCACACTCATTGAATTGCTTCTTGTTATTTCCGTAATCGCACTTCTCGCGGCGATGTTGCTGCCCGCGCTCAGAAATGCAAAGCTAAAGGCAATTCAGATAAAATGTATTGGAAATCTGAAACAATGCGGAGTCGCTCTTTTTCAGTACGCCGGAGACAACAGGGAATTACTGCCATCAAGCATTGACACAATCGATGGAAATACCGTATGCTGGTCGGCATCATTAGCCCTAAATGGTTATACTCCGCCTCAGAAGATTGGTCTGCCAAGTATATATGTATGCCCCGGACAAGAACCCAAGACCTGGACCAGCAGCGGAATGTTAACCTACGGACTTTGGTTCGGCAGCGCCACGTATGGGGTACTGAGCAACTATGAAAACGCACCCCGCTATCATCTGCTGTTGAGCAAGCTGCCTCCCGGCAGGGGCATAGCCGCCGACAGTATACGCGCCACCACCGATACCTTCACACAGTCCTACATGATTACAAGCGGGACTGGAATAATGCTTGATGCCGGTTCCGACAGGATTATACACCTCCGTCACTTGAAACGGGGAAATCTCCTATTTGCCGACGGGCACTGCAGCAGCAAAGACGCAACCTGGCTGAATGAAGATAAGTTATATAACTGGAAATATTAAAACAAGAAGAAAGGAATATTCAAATGAGAACCCCAAACCGTACCCTCGTCTCGCTAGTGGCATTCTGCCTTTTAGCGGTATCATCTGTCGCTTCGGCTATAACCCCTGGCACTGACATAGCAACTTATAAAGAGTCAGTTAGCGGAAATGACTGGAGCGAGGCCATTTCGAAAGCCTTGAAAGACGCCCCCGAAAACCATATAATATACTTTCCTCAAGGAGACTACCATATCAGTAAAACCCTCCTGATTGATAAAGGAGTAACTCTGCTTTTTGAAAGAGGCGCCAAGCTTAAAACTGATGCAGAATCCCTTATAAGCATCCGTCGTGGCGGAAAGATCATCATCGAAGGCATCGGCGGAATGGGTGAACTTGTAAACGAATCCAGCAGCCCCAAAGCGTCTGTGATAGATGTTGACAACGTAGAAAAAGATGCCGCGCCCGATCTCTGTATAAAAAATATGTCTCTGAAGGGACTGGTCTGCATTCAAGGATTGAAAAATCCCGACAAGGGCGGACTCGGAGACGTAGTTGTCAAGGACTGTCTCTTTGACGCAGACGAAATGCACATGGGCCATAAGCTGCCGGAAGTAAAAAGCTTGAGGGTAGAAGACTCCAGATTCATCGGCAGTGCAATGCGCGGAATATATTTCACCAGCCCGATGCCCGGCGGAGCCGTGGTCTGCGGGAACACTCTCGAAAACGTAGGTGTATGCGCGATACAACTCAGTGGAGGAAAGGCCAATATGATAGATGACGGGTGCCTTGAGTATCTGCCGTCCGCCATTGTCAACAACAACCGCGTGCTCGGAGGTGGACAAGGTGCAAAATTTACCACATCTTACATTTTCGGGATACTCGTTTACGGGCATAATGTCTCAATGCAGGGAAACATAGTCCGCGACTTCAATCGCGGTGAGCCCGTACCCGGCGCAAGGATTGGACAACGGCTCAAACTTGACGGCAACTCTGAGTTCAAAGGAATATGGCGAGTTGAAAATGATAAAAGATTGAGAGTTGCGGGCGCAGCACTCTATGCCAAAGCCAGACAGGCAATTATATCCAACAATATCTGTACGAATTCGGGTTGGCGCTCTGTCATCGAAGTCAAAACAGGCGGAAGACATCCTTATGTCATTGTCAGCAATAACGTTGTAGACGGCCGGAGCCTCGCGATAGATGAAAGCTTCGGATTTGAATGCGACTGCGCCAGATCTCTCTGGACTGGAAACATGATATACGATATGCCTGCATGGACTTTCGCGGTACGGGGAAGAAATCGCCATAACACATTCACTAATAACGTTATATTCAATGCGAAAATCGGCTTCGCCGTCCCGGCTGGACCGGATAGGGCAGAAGATGAGCTTATAATGAACAACCGTTTCGTTGATGTCGAAACGCCCATCGCTACTGAAGACGGAAAAGCTCAAAAAAGCTCCAGCATCTATACAATGCCTCCACTGGTCGTTACCGATACAAGCTTCCTTCCCGAACCTAATAAATCAATGCGTGGACAGATGGCAGTTATTACAAATCTTGAGAACGACACGCTCATGATCTGCATAAAAGATAAGGATAAGTATATATGGAAGAATTTAGTCCAGACTGCCCCCGCAGAGAAAACCAATCCTGCTGAACCCGCGCCCCAAAACTAAAAAAGCATCCATATCCTCCGAAATAAAGAGCTAATTGCATAAACAGCTTTGGCATGAAGCGCTATCGCAGGTTATATTTAGCTTCCCGTAAAGTAGTTCAAAAACCTATTTCGGAGATATGAAATGATCAAAGTAATCGTTACAGGGGCAGCAGGCAGAATGGGTAAAAGGCTTGTCGCCAACGTATTGAATTCAGAAGATATGCAACTCGCAGGAGCCGTGGAAATCCCGGCTTCTCCCGATATCGGGAAGGATGCGGGAACTGTCGCCGGACTTCAGGAGGCTGGGGTTAAAATAACGACAGAGCTTGCACCGCTGCTCGAAAATGCGGATGCGGTAATAGACTTCAGCACAGGCCCGGTAGTCAAAAACGCCAAGCTGGCGGTGTCAAAAAACTGCTCCGTCGTAATAGGTACCACAGCTCTCAGCGAAGAAGAAAAGCTCGAGCTGAAAAAGCTCGCTGAAAATGGTGGCAAAATAGTCCAGGCCCCCAATATGAGCGTAGGGGTTAACCTTCTCTTTCATCTGGCGCGCGAAGTTACAAAGATACTCGGAAACGGCTACGATATCGAAATAGTTGAAATGCACCACAATCAGAAAAAAGACGCGCCAAGCGGGACAGCCGCAAGACTCGCCGAAATAATCGCTGCCGAAAAAAATCTCTCATACAAGGATGACGTAAGGCACGGCAGAGAAGGAATAACCGGCGCAAGAACTCCAAACGAAATAGGCATGCATGCGCTCAGAGGCGGTGACGTTGTCGGCGACCACACGGTAATATTCGCGACTGAGGGTGAAAGGGTGGAACTTACGCACAAGGCATCAAGCCGCGATACTTTCGCAAAAGGTGCTGTCAGGGCGGCAAGATTTCTCTATCACGCAAAGCCGGGATTCTATGACATGCAGGATGTTTTAAACCTTTCCAAGTAACAATACAGGAAGCTTTTACAATGGAATTTTACGATGTTGTGAAAAAAAGAAGAAGCGTAAGAGCCTTCAAAAACGACCCGATATGCGAAAAATCTCTTGCGCGAATCGCACAGTCGCTACAAGACGCTCCCTCCGCCTGCAATATTCAGCCGTGGAAGTTCCAGATCGTTTTCAACCAGGAACTCAGGAACAAAATATACTCATGCTATACGCGTCCGTGGCTTAAAGAAGCCCCCGCTATAATAGTCGCGCTGGCGGATATGGATAAATGCTGGAAAAGGCTCGACGGCCGCCCAATAGCAGATATGGATATTGGAATAGCGATGGAGCATGTTGTACTCGCGGCAGCGGCAGAAAACCTGGGAACCTGCTGGATATGCGCTTACAACGTGGAAGAAATGGACCGCTCGCTTGAAATAAGGCAACCGTGGACGGTACTTGCGATATCCCCTCTGGGCTATGCGGCATCGGCACCTGCGCCAATCAACAGAAAACCTATTACTGAAATATTCGAGGTCATAAACTAATGCACGTCAATCTGGAAGAAAATACCATCGGCGGGGAGGATGCGGAGTTCCGTTTCAGCTCCGAGAGAGCGCCGGCAATGAATTTCTACTTAAACGGAGCCGAGAGACTGAGACTGATGCCTCTTTCATTCGGAGAATTTGATGAATCATCGGGTTTCATATCAGACTTAAAGCTGCACGAGGCTCAGGACGAATCATCATGGAGCGCGGACACCAAATCAATAATTCCATTCGGGCCTGAACCATCCATATCGCGGTCCATCGAGATATTCTCAAACTGCGCGATGGTTACGACTGACATCAAAACGACAAAGGGCATATCGTGTTCAGATTTCAGTGTGGACAACCTGTTCCTGCCAGGAGCGTGGAAAAAAGCCGGAATCATTTCTATTCCCGAAAGCGACTGCCGGATAAAGGACATTTTGTGGGTTGATCTTGACACGACAAAGAAAACCATATATGAAAGTGACAAGCCATTCCTCACCGCGGTCTTTGAATCAGAGACAGGGGAACAGATTGAGACTGGTACTGGTGACGATATCTGGCGCTGGTCTTCCGGCGCCAGACTCGGCGGATCCTCATCATTCACGATAGAACATTCGCCCGAAGGTATTCACATCAAAAGGAATGTCCTGCACCTGGAAGAGGCCTCGGAATTTCCGGCAAGAAATTGGCGTTTCAAATGGTATTTCGCATGGAACTCAGGAAAGACAGTGACGCCGCTTGAAACAGACAAAAACGCCGCCGCCGCTTTCGACGCATGTAAATCAAGGTGGCCGGACCCCGCAAAAGTTGTCTTCAACGGAAATATCCGAAAGGAAGTCTGCTTCTGCGCGCATATATCCCAGAAAAGATTCAAGAAGACAATCAGATCGACGTCTGGGGAAAGCAATGTTGTCATGAACTTCATAAACATGGAACCGCATATCTGTGAAGACAATTCGCACACAGGCAAAACGAATATGGAAAAAACGCTTCACTGGGACATGATGAAGATACTTGATTTGCGCCTGTGGGCCGAAAGGCAGCTGAGGAAGACAGGTTCACGCCTCACACTGGAAGTAGCGGAAGGCAGCATTTTCCGATATCTGCCGTCAGTAAACAAGGCGAACGAAAACAATACAGATATATCCGCCCGGATGGCTGGCAGTTAGAAGGATACTTTCTTTTTACTGAAGTCCATTTCTTTAGCCCTCTGCTCGTCGGCTTTGCGCTTCTTTTCCTTCATTGCGAGCTCCCAGGCTTCCTCTTTGACCTTCGGGTTCTCTTTTATGAGCGAAAAATCCACGTAGCCGGAACGGTCGGGCTTGAGCTTTATATAAAGTGTGGCAGTGGTAATTTTACCGGTCCAATGATATGACTGCTCGATAGGAATATCGGAGACTTTATTGTCCTTATTGTCTTTTGAGGGTTCCTCCTTGGATGATTTTGCTTTTTCGGCGTCATCAAACTCCTCGCCCTTCTCCTGAAGCTTTTTGCGCTGTTCTTTCTGCTCATCAGTAAAACCGTAACGCTCGTTGAGGATAACCC
Source organism: Lentisphaerae bacterium GWF2_45_14 (assembly GCA_001804785.1). GTDB lineage: Bacteria > Verrucomicrobiota > Lentisphaeria > Victivallales > GWF2-45-14 > GWF2-45-14. Next base: position 33,215 of record MHBG01000072.1, on the reverse strand, counting down.
CGAGGCGGCCCATCGTAGAGCTGGAAACAATTTTAAAATTTACAGTTGCCTTGTAAAGGAGGTTATTGAGAAAATGCAGATTTACGTCCCTAATGGGACCATCATCGGAAGTCGTTATTTTTATAATTTGGTCATTTTGCTCACCCTCTTTTTTGGAAGTCGTTTCGCTGATATCTTCATTGTCTTTAGAAAGAACGAGAACAACGTCCTCTTTGGACATACCCCAGGTAACGATATTGTCCTTATAACCCTGGTCGGCATCAATACCGGCGCAGGAATTGGCAATCTGCATGCGTTTTCCATCTATTTTCTTTCTAAGATTATCGTAGTGGAGCTCTTCCGCTGTCATGGTCTTTTCTGACTTGGTGGCATCCGCGACGACATTCTGAGGGGAATCAGGCACATCTTTATCAGAAGGCTCGGGGGTTTTATCCGCATTTTCCGCGGCATCGCTATTGGCTGGAGATTCCGGTTTGAGTTTAGGCATTTTTTTACCCGCATAGGCTATTTCAGCGGATTTGATATAAATTTCCGCAACCTCCCGAGGTTTTTTCCAGTTGCCAAAAATAAAAACATATCCGGCATCCTCATTATGCTTGGCGATTTCTCCTCTTATTTTTCTGCTGGAATGAGTTGAAAACTCCATTTTTCTCTGTTGATAGTCGTTAAGCCGTTTAGAAATATATTTATCTTTTTCGTACTGACAGTATTCCTTATCGAATGCGGCCCTTGACTCGGGGAGGAGATCGAAAATAGCAATAATCCTGTCACCGACCCTGATACTGTTTCCACCGTAGTTATAAAATACTCCGGACACTGTGTAGTAGGTTGTACCCCTCTGATATTCGACAGATACGTAATCAAGGATATTGACCATTTTGAATTTGGCGTCCGCCTCTGCTTCGACCTTACGACGGAGGCCCTTTACGTCATCTGGGAAGTTTTTTTCAACAGCGGAACGGACTTCCTTGCTTATATCGTCCAGAGTTCTGGTGTCAGGCTTAATATCCGGATCTAGTTTCAGAAATCCGGAAATGTCCTTGAATATGCTTTTTTTCACGGAAGGAGAAGCGATATCCCTTCCCGACTCGGCGTACGAATCGACAATTTTCTGAATTTTCTTCAATCTGACGGTTGAAACGCCGTTGGAATCAGACAGGGAATAAAAGGCAGGAAAGGTCAAAAAAATGAAAATCAGAGACATAAGTTTTTTTTTGCAAACCATATTGAACTCAAATTCCTGCTATAAGTTTACTATCTAACAAAAGCGGGCTGTAAAATCCTTCTTGTAGATAGTATATTACCGCATAGTTTTTATATTTCAAATTTTTATTAGTCAAAATATTATCATAAATGGCACCACAGAAAACCACTTCATACGTCTGCGCATTAAATCCTGAACAAAGTGAAAGTCTTCTGGAAATATTGATTTCCCGAAGCTGGACCATTGCGGAAGCACCACATGCCCTGTGGAAAGCGTCAAAAGACAAAACGAGCATTGTCTCATATAAAAGCGGAAAGCTTACGGTACAAGGAAAAGAAACCCCTGACTTCGTTCTTTACATCCTTGAGCCTGAAATACTCAAGACAGCATCATTCGGTTACGACGAGTCAGGCCGCCCTCAGAAAGAAGAAATGGAATTCGTCCCTCACGCCGGAATTGATGAAAGCGGGAAGGGAGATTTTTTCGGTCCTCTCTGCATCGCGGCTGTATACGTTGAAAACGATAAAATCCGGCAGGAACTTCTGAAAGCCGGGGTGAAGGACTCGAAGCAGATAAAAAATGACGTGAAAATCCAAAAGACGGCGTCCGCTATAAGGGCAATAGTCAAGGCAAATTATTCATCTGTCATGATAGGACCAGAGGCATATAACCGGCTTTACGGGGGGTTTGGAAATTTGAACAAACTCCTCGCCTGGGGACATGCAAGGGCTCTTGAAAATCTCCTGGAAAAGGCAGCTGGCTGCAAAATGGCAATATCAGATAAATTTGGAGCAGAACATCTTATACAGAGAGCCCTCAAGGAAAAGGGAAAGAAGATCGAGCTGATACAGAAGACAAAAGCCGAAAGTGATATAGCCGTGGCAGCAGCTTCCATACTGGCCAGAGACGCATTCGTAAGAGGAATGAAAAAGCTTGGAGAAAACCTCAAGATGCCTCTTCCCCTCGGCGCCGGGCCGCGCGTCATCGAATCTGGCATCAGTATACTCAACACACACGGGGAGGAGAAATTCAGGGAAATCGCCAAACTGCACTTCAAGACGATGCGAGACGTGCTTGCCAGCGCTTAAATAAATCGACATCCCATTTCCATGGAATCCGGGCTATAACTCAGGATTTCCATCAACATATCCATCTTTTTTTTCTAAATATCCGTTTCCCCCTGTACTATATGAGTACAAAGCGCTAGATTAGCGCAGATGAAGAAAAAAATAACACACGTCCTTCTGGGAATAGCCCTCACGGCCTTTGTACTGAGGCTGGCCATCGGCATTGATTTATTTGTCAATGACCCCTTCTCCGGCAACCCGCCCGCCACGACCGATATGGCTACCTATATAAATAGTGCTCTGAGCATTATAAATCTCAATTATTCAGAGGTCTTTTACTATCAGCCGTTCTACTATGCCGTCTTTATGCCGCTGACGCTTCTCCTCTTTTGCGGGTCGATTATCGGCACAGTCGTCACACAGGCTGTTCTCGGAGCGGCGACTGTTTATCTGGCGGGAATTTCCTGTGCAAGGATTTTCGGTAAAAAGGCCGCCGTCATAACCGCCTTGCTTCTGGCGTTTAACAACGTACTCACCGCTTATACCGCATACTGCTTAATCGAAATACTTCAGGCATTCTGGATTACATTGATACTCTATCTTTCCGTAGAGGTCATAAGGAAAAGCAGTCCAAAACGCTGGATAATCATCGGCATAATTACAGGGCTTTCCATCCTGACCCGCGGCAATATATGGTTTTTCGTACCGGGGCTCGCGGCACTCGCGCTTTACTGCGGCTGCAGGAATGGCAGGAAAAGCTTTTTGCCGCTTACTCTGCTGATTGCATTTATAATAATTCCCCAGTTGCCGTTTGCCGCTTGGAATACAGTCAAGCTCGGAAAACTTTCCGGCCCGTCAACGGCTGGTTCGGCAGTACTCGCACTTGGAAATACCCCAGAGGCTCCGCCCGCGGGAAAAGACCCGGGTTCTTTCGGGCCGGGTCCAATGGAATATCCACTTTCGTTTCATGTGTGGATGGCAGACTTGGAAAAGAAGTCTGTTCCGTCAAGGATATTCAAATGGTTTAAAGAGGAACCGCTAGCTTATACGGAACTTACCTTCAGAAAAATATTACTGTTCTGGGACTGGCGCGAGGTACCCAACAATATTGAATTAAAGTATAATTGCTCCAAAAGCACCATCTTCAGCCGCCTGCCGCTTATTCCAAATTATTTTGCCATTTTCCCGGGACTTGCCGGCTTTATTGCCTTCCTCCTATACGCAATAAAAAGACGCAATCCGAAGCTTCTTATCTTACTTTACTTCATTGCCGCCTATACAATGGCGACCGCGTTGTTCTACATTCTCGGGCGCTTCCGCCTGCCCTGCATCCCACTGATGGGCATAACCGCGGGCGGCTTCTTTTATTTCTTTTTTAAGGCGTTCGTCAAAAAAAAGCGGATGATGTTCTACTCATTTTTCGTAGCCTTCTGCTTTGCCGGCTTCATTTCGTTTGCCTCCTATGATCTTTACAGAGGCGGACTCGAAAAAAATATCATCAGGCTGGTCCGCCCTGACGGGATCAGGATTGATGTTTTGCCGAACCGTTTCGTTTATCTGGATAACGGCCCTGTCACCTGCGGAGGATGGATACCACAAGAGCTCAAATCAGGAGATACCCTCCGGAAGAAGTTTATGATACGCGAAAAAGGCCCTTTCATTAAATCAGTAATGACAATCAGGCTTTTCTGGGAGAGTGAGGGATTCGCTGAATTAGAGACCAATGGAATGCCCTTTACGATAAAATCAGGGACAGCGGGGCTGAAGGAGCACGAAATTCCTGTGGTCATCAATAATGATGGTTTTGTAAGATTGACGCTGAACAAAATCGGATCAGCCAAGGTCTTTTACATAACAGACTTGCAGCGCGACTACGGCAGGACCTTCATTAACGATGAAAAAAGTCCCGGCGAATTAGTCTCCTTCCTCGAAATATCAAAGTAGCGCGAATACGATGCTGGACGCCGCGCACCCTGAATACAATGGACACATCTTGCTAAAACCACTTACGAAGCGACGGCGGACGGTAGGCTGTCATATTATCAAGCAGGGCCGCGGGCGACTTGGCAACGCAAAGCATCTCGAAGTGTTCTTTTTTTATAAATCCCTCACGTACCGATTTTTTCAAAAAATTCAGGAGCTCGTCATAGTAACCGGCTGTGTTCAGAAGTCCGCAGGGCTTCGGGTGATAGCCTAGCTGCGCCCAGGTGAGTGCCTCGAATATTTCATCAAGAGTTCCGAAACCGCCGGGAAGCGCTATGAAAAAGTCCGAGAGTTCATACATCAGAGCCTTGCGCTCATGCATCGTCCCTACGGTGTGAAGCTTGCTGAGTCCCTTATGCGCGACTTCTTTCTCAAGCCTTTCGGGAATAACCCCGATTACTTCAGAACCGGCCTCAAGGACTGTATCCGCTATTTCTCCCATTATACCGACAGACGCTCCGCCGTAGACAAGACCGAAGCCCCTCTTCGCTATTTCCTTCCCGAGCAGACGCGCGGCCTTCGCATAAATGGGATTGCTTCCGTGACTCGAGCCGCAAAAAACGCATATATATTTACTGTGCTTCAAAATTAAACTCCTCGTTGAATTAATATATATCATTTTAACATCTCAAAGAAAGAGCTATATTATAATTTTGAGGAAATACAAAATGAGCAAGATAGAGAACATTATAAGAGAGCTTCTTATAGAGTTAGGCGAAGACCCCGAACGCGAAGGACTGGAAAAGACCCCGCATCGCGTGGCGAAAAGCTTTGAGTTCCTTACGAAGGGATACCGCCAGAACCATGAAGAGGTCATAAACGGCGCGTTCTTCGAAGAGACCGACCGCAATGACATGATAATCGTCAAGGACATTGAGTTCTACAGTCTATGTGAGCACCACATGCTCCCTTTCTTCGGGCGCTGCCACATCGGATATATTCCGACGGGTAAAGTGTTCGGAGTCAGCAAACTCGCACGGATAGTCGATATGTTTTCGCGTCGGCTCCAGCTCCAAGAACGCCTCTCCCGCCAGATAGCCGAGACAATCCTGAATTCGGTAAATCCGGAGGGTGTCGGCGTTGTCATGGAGGCTCAACACATGTGCATGACGATGCGCGGCGTCGAAAAACAGAATTCCAGAATGGTAACTTCCGCGATGCTGGGCAGCTTCAGAAAAGAGGCGCCGACAAGGATGGAATTTCTCAACCTGATAAAGGGCCATTCTTTCTGATGCGCGCTCTGATACAAAGGGTCTCATCGGGCTCCGTTTCAATAAATGGAAAAACCGAAGGGGAAATCGGACGCGGAATCGTTATACTCCTGGGAATAACCCATGATGATACACCGAAGGACGCCGAATACCTCGCCGATAAATGCGTAAACCTCCGGATATTCGAGGACAGCGAAGGGAAAATGAACCTTTCCACGCTCGAAACAAAGGGCGATGTCCTGATAATCTCGCAGTTTACGCTCTACGGAGATGCCAGCAGAGGCCGACGCCCGAGTTACACCGATGCTGCCCGCCCCGAAACAGCAATCCCGCTCTATGAAAAATTCATCACCGAAGTCCGCAAGACCGGACTCAAAACAGAAACAGGCCGTTTCGGAGCCGAAATGCTCGTCGATATAAAAAACAACGGCCCCGTAACCCTGCTCGTAGAGTCGTAAGCAGACCATAATGATACTCAGCGCTTCCGCCGCTGAACCACGGGCAGGTCAGAGACCTGCACATTGATGTGTTGCTTTCACTGCGCTGGCAACAGAAAAAAACAATTACTTGTTTGCGGGGTAAACCCGAACAGTTCCGGGTTCCCCCCTGCGCCCCACCTCCCAAACTTTAAGACATCCCTCAAGTAAATCTTGAATAACGCTCCTAAAATAATATATTCAAAGAAATAGGACATACTTTTATGAATACTCTTTTTTGCTATCAATACAGAGACGGAGAAAACTATAAAAATTTCGCTGATGTTATCATAGAAGGCCATTTTGCTCTAGACAAAATCGAAAATTTCCTGCATGAAAGCCAATTTTTTATACCATCAGAAGTCGGATTAGATGATTTACAAGAGATGCCCTTTAAAGCGTATGATCATATTTGGCATGAAATAATATCAATATCTTTCACCCCCCAATTACCTACATGTAAAATAAAGGCTCGTGAATTTATTTCCAACTTTAAAAAAGCAAATTTGAATGACTGGAATCAGTACGAAGTATTTAAGAGAAAAGGATTAATCTAATGAAACGTGTACTGTGGACAAGAGATCAACTTATCTTAGCAATAAACCTTTATTGCAAAACGCCTTTTGGCCGCATCCACAAAGAAAACCCGGACATTATTAAATTATCAAAACTCATCAACCGAACACCAAGTGCATTAGCGTGGAAAATGGCAAATTTTGCCCACCTCGACCCGTCTCTTAGCAGAAAAGGTGCATCAAATGTTGCTAAACAAGACATCGAAATATGGAATGAATTTTTTAATAACTGGGAGGAGCTTGGATTTGAAAGCGAAAAGCTTCTTAATTCATTCTTTACAGATAAAAAATATGATTCAGAAGACTTGAAAAATATCCCCGAAGGCAAGGACAAAGAAAGGCTTGTTAGAACAAGAGTTAACCAAGCATTCTTCAGACAAACTGTACTTGCTTCATATAATTTCAAATGCTGTATAACGAATATTGCAATTCCTGACCTTTTGATAGGCAGTCACATTGTCCCGTGGGCAAAGGATAATAAAAATCGGCTCAATCCGAGAAATGGCTTATGCCTAAACGCATTACACGACAAAGCATTTGACTGTGGCATAATTTCTATTTCAGAAGGATTTAAAATAATAGTTTCTCCCAAGTTTAAGAAATTATACAATGGAGATGCTGAACAAAAATTTATTTTAAATTATGAAGATACTCCATTAAACAAACCCAACCGCTTTATTCCGAATGAGACTTTTTTGAGTTATCACAGAAATAATATTTTCCAGAGTTGATATGAAAAAGATTTATATAGTCAGGCATGCCGAGAGCAAGGCGCAAACAGGGGGGGAGTTCGGAATAGATAGCGGACTCAGTTCTCGTGGGCAAAAACAGGCAGAACAGCTTGGGAAAACCCTGAAAAACATAGGGTTCGATGAAATAAGACTGAGCCCGCTCAAACGCGCCCGTGAAACGCTGGAATTTTCAGGAATCGAAAAATCGGAAGTCATTTTCGATTCGCGTCTCATAGAGGCAATGCCGGAACACGCTTATGACGAACTGCTTCCCTACGATTATCCGTCATACGGAATAGCTGACGGATATAAGGCGTGGAATATCAATCTCTTATCAAGAATGAACAATTTTCTGGACGAGGTACTGAAAAGCGATTCCGAAAATATATTGATTATAAGTCACGGAATGGCCATGAGTACCCTTCTGAGAATTTTTATTTGCGCGGATAAACAAACAGTATCAAACTGCTATTGTTTCATGAACAATGCGGCTGTATCTTTAGTGGATTATAATGAAAGTTCAGGAGAACGAAGGCTTGTCGCTTGGAACAGCGAAGCCTCTTCTCTAATCAAGATAAAATGAAAAGAAAAAAGAGAATAGTTATTTTAGGGTCTACGGGATCAGTCGGTGAAAACGCCGTAAAGGTCGCAATGAGGCTCTCGGACAGAATAGAGGTAGTCGGGATAGCGGCTGGAAAAAATGTCTCGCGTTTGGCAGACCAGGCGGCTTATCTCAACTGCCGTTTCGCCGCAATCGGAAACAAGGACTGCTATGAGTCATTGAAAAAGGCCGTACCGCCCAGATGCACAGCGCTGGAAGGAATAGAGGGCCTTGTCGAAATGGCGACACTCCCGGATGTTGACATGGTGCTATGTTCGATAGTCGGCACTGGCGGACTTATTCCGGTTCTGAAGGCAATCGAGGCAGGAAAAGATATCGCGATAGCAAGCAAGGAGGTTCTCGTTGCGGCAGGCAAGCTTGTTATGGAGGCGGTGCACCGGAAAAAGATACGTTTCCTGCCGGTGGACAGCGAGCACAGCGCCATTTTTCAGTGTCTGGACGGGAAAAAACCCGAAGAGATATCCAGGATAATCCTCACGGCTAGCGGCGGTCCCTTCCGTGGATCGTCCTTTGAGGAAATGGAAAAGGCGACATATTCCGAAGCCCTTCTCCACCCCACGTGGAACATGGGGCCCAAGGTAACGATTGATTCCGCCACGCTCGTAAACAAGGGACTTGAGGTAATAGAGGCCAGATGGCTTTTCGGAATAAGGCCTGAAAATATTGACGTGGTCATTCATCCGCAATCAATTATACACTCAATGGTGGAGTTCACCGACCACACGGTACTGGCCCAGATGAGCACGCCCGACATGCGGTTTCCAATCCAGTACGCGCTGACCTACCCGGAGAAACTGCCCGGCGGCCTGGCGCCTCTTGACTTCGCAAAGTTGGGAACATTTACGTTCGAGAAGCCCGACAAGGAGAGATTCCCCTCGCTGGAACTGGCGTATCACGCGCTTTATGAAGGAGGAACGATGCCGACAGTATTCAACGCCGCAAACGAGTCGGCTGTCGCGCGTTTCAAAAAAGGAGAGATCAAATTTACGGAAATATGCAAAGTCATCGAAAAAACAATGTCGGCGCACAAATCACTTGAAGAGCTATCACTTGATGCTATTCTATCAGCTGAACAATGGGCAAGAGAGACCGCTCTCACGGCTTCGCCTTAATCAAAGAGGTTTTTAATGTTTTTTACAATACTGAACTATATCGGAATAACTCTTTTTGCGCTTTTCTTTTTCAGTTTATGCATATTCATACATGAGCTGGGACACTTCCTGGCGGCAAAATGGAGGGGGCTGCACATCAACGCGTTCTCCATAGGCTTTAAAAAAATGTGGGGTTTCAAGTATAAAGGAGTGGAATACCGGATTGGGTATCTTCCGTTCGGCGGCTATGTCGATATTCCCCAATTGGAACCGACAGAGGAAATAAAGGACCAGGACGGCAACCCCCTGCCCCCGATAAAACCAATGGACAGAATGGTGACAGCCTTTGCGGGCCCCCTCTTCAATATACTGCTGGGCTTCTTCCTGGGTACTTTCATCTGGATATTCGGAGTGCCGCAGGACACCCCTAAAATGCGATCCTTCGAGGTTGCTTCGGTTGAAAAAGAAAGCCCTGAAGACAAGGCTGGATTGAGAGTGGGCGACTTAATCACCTCGTTCAACGGCAAAAGCTTCTATACCACATGGAACGGACTGGTAACCAAGATACTACTGCACACAGGCGAAGTGACCCTCGGTGTAAAACGCGCCGATAAAAATCTTTCCGTGGCATATTTGCCCGTCGCAAATCCCGAAAAAATGCCGGAGGAAAAACTCGCCTACCCCTTCTTTGAACCTAGAATACCAGTAGTACTCTACCCCGGGAAAAATTCACCCGCAGAAAAAGCAGGAATCAAAGAGGGCGACCGGGTACTCGCCATCAACGGTTCGCCGATAGACGGCGTAGACCAGTTCAGGATAATAATAATGAACTGCGAAGGCAAACCTCTTGACATCACCGTCGAACGAAACGGCAAACCGGTGGTAATAAAAAACGTGGTACCCGGAGACTCCGGCGAAGGAACATTCAGAATAGGCATCCAGTTCCAGCCTGAATCCCTTGCACTGGAAGATGTTTTCAAGGGAACCCCCGCCGATAGGGCAGGACTTAAAAAAGGCGACCTCTTAGTCGCTGTCGACTCAAAGAAGCTCGGATCCATCCGCGAAGCTATCAGCCTTATAGACGGAAGCAAGGGCAAAGAACTCAAAATGGAAGTTCTTCGCAACGGAAAAACCGAGATATTGAATGTTACGCCCGCGTTCCAGCGTTTCTACACGCTGGGGGCGATGCTCGTCTACAGAAATTTCCCGAGCCCATGGAACCAGTTTGTAACAGTAATAGAAATGAGTTGCAGGACAATCAACGGCATATTTTCAAAAAAGAGCACAATAAGCGTAAAAAACCTGAGCGGACCAATCTGGATAGTAAGGTCGCTTTCAGTCACAGTCTACAGGGGTTCATATCTTCACGGACTTTACTTTATCGTGATGATAACCTTCAGTCTGGGACTGATAAACCTCCTGCCGCTTCCAGTACTTGACGGGGGCCACATCAGCATGGCGCTGGTGGAGGCTGTGATAAGGCGCCCCCTCCCCCACGAACTTGTAAGACCAGTAACAATATTCTTCGTTGTATTACTTATTGGGCTCATGGCGCTCATTACGGCCTTTGATATGAAAAGGGTCTATCATGAGGTTAAAGGAAAACTCCAGCCGGTCCAGATAACAGCGGACCCCAAAGCCGGAAATGCAGCAAAAAATGAAAGTACGCAGAAAAAGCCGTAAGATATTCATTGGCGATGTGCCGGTTGGCGGGGACGCACCTGTAACCGTTCAGTCAATGACCAATACTGACACGCGCGACGCGGAAGCTACGCTTTGCCAGATAAGAAAACTCCATATCGTCGGCTGTGAAATAATCAGGCTTGCGGTGCCGGACGAAACTGCGGCCGAGGTACTGGCCGATATCGTAAGACAAAGCCCCATACCAGTCATCGCCGACATTCATTTTGACCACAGACTCGCATTAAAATCTATAGCCGCAGGGGCTTCCGCAATAAGAATAAACCCCGGCAATATCGGAGGCGATGAAAAAGTTCGTGCAGTGGCCGAGAAAGCTGGCGAAGCCGGAATCCCAATAAGGGTCGGCTCAAATACAGGGAGCCTGCCTGAAGGTCTCTATGAAAAAATCATTTCATCAGGAAAAAATCATGCCGATTCTCTCGCCGCGGCGCTAGTGGAAAGTGCATCGGCGCAATGCGCGCTGCTTGAGAAATATGGATTCAGAGATATAAAGGTATCACTTAAATCATCCGATGTTCCGGTGACAATTGAGGCTTACAGGCGCTTCGCTGAAATTTCCGATTACCCGTTGCATATCGGGATAACTGAGGCCGGAACGCTCAGGCGCGGCATAGTCAAATCGGCGCTCGGCATAGGGGCGCTTCTCATGGACGGAATCGGCGATACTCTCAGGGTAAGCCTCACCGCCGATCCTGTGGAGGAAATTATTGCAGGAGTGATGATCCTTGAATGCGCTGGCTTGCGGCAGGCAATGCCCGAAATAGTATCCTGCCCAACCTGCGGACGCACCGAAATAAATCTTATAGAACTCACCGACAAAGTCGAGAAGCTCGTCGCGGAAATAAAATCGAAAAAAGGCATCCTAAAACTGAAGAAGATAGCGATCATGGGCTGCGTTGTGAACGGTCCCGGCGAAGCAAAGGATGCCGACCTCGGAATATGCGGCGGCAAATCAAAAATAATTATATTCAAAAAAGGTTTAATAATAGGGACATACCCTGAAAATGAAGGATTTGAAAGGTTCAGGGAAGAACTTATCAACTCTGAAAAATAATTATCGAAAGGCACATTGATTATGATTACCTATGACGAACCATGGCTCAAAAAGGGCGAAACACTACTGTGCTTCGGCGACAGTATAACCGCGGCTGCCGGAGGCTACGTAAAGCTCCTCGGCGATAAGCTTGCGGAATTGGACATAAAAGTTATAAACGCGGGTCGCGGCGGAGACAAAACGCCCACGGCGCTCACCAGATTTCAGAAGGACGTACTGGATATTAAACCTTCAGCCGTCTCCATATACCTTGGAGCAAACGATTCGGCAGTCGGAAGAGGACGCTGGGCCGATGAACCGCAGGTCTCTCCTGAAGCCTATAAATATAACCTCATCTGGATGGCGCACTTGTGCAGACTTTCCGGAATAAATAAACTCAGCATTGCTCCGCCGGCATGGAAATTTGAGGCCGACGCCTACGCCGAACACGGCGACATCATGGCTCCGTACTGCCTTGCGGCAAGGGAGGCCTCGGATAGAATGCTGACCCGCTTCGTTCCGCTGGATAAAACATTTTCTGACGAGTGGGCAAAACATCCCGGACATACCGGTCTTCTGCTTACAACCGATGGCGTTCACATGACCGCCAAGGGCAACGCTCTTATCACTGAAACAATGCTTAAAGCTTGGGGGATAAGCTCTTAAAAATGGCAAGGCCGCCGGGACAAACGCCCGGCGGCCTTGCGAGGTATTATTGGAGTCGCCTATGGGATCAATTATAAAAACTTACCAGAACGCTAAAAAAACTTCCGGCAAAAAGCAGAAAGACCAAGAGATCAAGATAGTCAATTCTCGCCTTCCGCTTTCCCTCGATTACAAGTTTGCTCAACTCAAGCCTACTGTTCATTTAGTCACCTCTCGTATACCTGATGGATATAGCACATAGGATGCCAGTCATCGTAAATGACTGCTCCCGCGCAAGAGAACAACTCAAATGCCTTTCACTTTTTATCATTTATGAAAAAAAACTGTCTTATTTGTGATAAGAGAAGAGCTTTTGATAAATAGGTACGACACTGTATATTAACTCAAAAAAAAGAAACAAATTCAATATGTGCGGAATAGCGGGACTTACTATATTCGGAAATGGAAACTCTATAAGCTCCGAAAATAAAGAGAGCATGAAGCAAACCCTTGAACTCCTCCACCTCAGAGGTCCGGACGAAAACGGAATCAAGGAAGGACGGAACTGGCTCTTCGGACATACGAGGCTTGCCATAATAGATCCGGCGTTGGGCACACAGCCAATGACCTCGCCCGAAACTGGAGTTGTAATAACTTACAACGGAGAGATTTACAATCACCGCGAAATACGCCTGGTGCTTGAAGAAAAAGGGCATCGCTTCAGGACCGAATGCGATACGGAAACGGTTCTGGAAGCATATCTCGAATGGGGCAAAGAAGCAGTCGGCATGTTTAACGGTTTCTTTTCATTCGCCATATACGACCCGAGAAAAGAACTCATATTCGCGGCACGCGACAGACTCGGGATAAAACCTTTTTATTATTACAAGGGAGAGAAGGCGCTCTCATTCGCGTCCACAATCCCCGCAGTATTGAAGCTGAGCGGAATAAAAGCTGAAGAAGATATTGAATCCATCTCACATTACCTCAGCACAGGAAAGCTCCTCTTCGGCGAAAAAACAATGCTGAGGAATATTCTCAGCCTCAGACCGGGCAGGACAATGACATTAGACCTGGGGAGCGGAAAACTATCCATAGCCCAATACTGGAAAAGACCTGTAATGACTGCCCATGACCGAAATATAAACGCCCCTACATTTGCACACGCTACGGAAAAAGTCGGCGAACTATTGCGGGATTCCGTACAAAAGCGCCTTATGAGCGATGTGCCGGTTGGAGCTTTTCTCAGCGGCGGCCTTGATTCTTCGATAATAGCGCAGTGCCTTTCGGCGAAATCCCAGTGTATGCTCCCATTCTTCTGCGCGGTAAGCGACGATGAATCAGCAAATGAATTTCGTTACGCAAAGCTGGCCGCAGACGCAGCCGGTGCAAAGCTTTACGAGATCAAGGTGACCCCTGAAGATTTCACTTCAAACTGGGACTTCCTTATATCGCAGAAGGGCATGCCGCTTTCAACCCCAAACGAGGTTTCGATATATTATCTGGCAAAGGCATTGAGCAAAGAGTGCAAGGTAACTCTCACGGGCGAAGGCGCAGACGAGATTTTCGGAGGTTATGTCCAGCCGCACTTTTCGGCCTACGACTTCGACAGATGCGCCAGAACGCCTGAAGAAGCTGACATGACTTCGCAGTTCGGAATGTCGATGGTCATGCAGTACGGCAGGAGTTTTTTCGTAAACGACACTGATCATTATCTTGCGACATGCAGCTGGATGAGCTTCCTGGTCAAGGAGCAGCTCTTTGCGGCGGACACGTGGGACGCTCTTTCCCAGGACGAAAAGCTCTTTGAGTTTTATGAGGACTTCTTTGAACACCTTGACGGCTGTTCAAGTTTCGACAAAAGAATGCACCTGCACGCCGAATTTAACCTGGAAAACCTACTCGGCAGGGTAGACAATTCTACAATGGCCTCCTCGGTCGAGGCACGTGTCCCGTTCAACGACCACCGAATAGCGGAGTTCGCCTTTACGATGCCGGACTCGTACAAAATGGCCTGGAAAAGTCCGGAAGCCGCCGAAAGAGGAAAAGACCTCACTGCCGCTGAAATCGACAGGCTTGACTTGTTGGAGACAAAAAGACTTCCGCGCGAAGCTTTTAAGCCATTTCTAAACAGAGAGATAATCGAACGGAAAAAGATGAGTTTCCCTGTTCCTTTCGAAAAATGGTTCAGCGGCGTGCTGATGCCGGAAATAAAGACTATCTGCATGGAATCGACACTGGCAAGAAGCCTTTTCAATACGTCGGCGATTGAGAAAATGATAGAACAAAAAGACCGCAATCTCTGGCTTATAGCCAATCTCTGCAAATGGCATGATGCATTGAACTGATGCTTGCCCCTATTATGCGAAAAAAAGCGAATGAAGTTTTTTTATTTGAAGGCTATATATCTTAATTCATTTGAGATGCAGAGTATTCTGAGCGCGAATTGAATGGCCATCCCGATTCCGGTGGCATTTCCGCATCGGCCTGGAATAATCCTTTTTTTCCTTTTGAACCCCGCTTTCAAGAGCATGGCTTCCAGTGATTTTCTGGAATAGAACTGGAGATGTGTCTCATTGGAAAAACAGTAGTTATTGTCTATCCCGCGGAGCATTACCTGATAGGAATTGATATTAGGTACCGTTATAAAAAGGACACCGCCCGGTTTGAGGAGTTCGTAGAGGGTCCTGAGTGTTTTCAACGGAGAATTCAGGTGCTCAAGCGTCTGAAGCATTGTAATAATGTCAAATTGTTTATTTATATGCTCCAATGAATCGGTGTCCGTTCCGATTAGGGCCCCTGGGGCGATTCTGTCCCGTATCAATTCTTGGGCGGATTTTGTTTTCTGGATAGAGTATATCTCAAGTGCGGGATAGATTGCGTGAAGCGCGGCGATAAATTCCCCTGTTCCGGCACCGACGTCCAGGAGTTTATGGTTTATGGAGAGTTCCCTGCATCGGGCCAGGGTTTTGATGAGTTCAGCTCTTATTCTGGCGTCTTTTTCGAGTCCACTCATTTTTACGGGGCCCGGCCCGGCATTATAGGCCTCTGATACCTTAAGAGGATTGAATTCATTTGAGAAGACAAAGCCGCATTTTCTACATGCCGCTATTTTCCGGTGTCCAATACTTGCGAACTCATTCAGGTTTGCCGATCCGCAGATTTCGCAAGAACTTTTTCTGAAAATTTCTTCCATTAGGGCCTTGTTTTCAAATTCTGTTATAATCTGGGCCGAAAGTCATGAAATATCAAACGCCGCAACAGAACTTATTTAAATACTACAGCCGCCATGGTCCTCACAATTATTCTTATATCCGATAAGAATGATATAGACTGGGCGTATTTTTCATAGAGGTCAAGCTTTTGGGGGAGCAGATTTTCGATGTACTCCCTTTCCGGGGCGGAAGAGGCCGAGAGGATATCCTCTTCATTTCTGAACTCGATAGAGCCCGGATCGGTTATGCCGGGAGAGATGGAAAGAACTTTCGCCCAGCGTTCGGGGTAGGCTTCAACATACTTCCGGACTTCAGGACGGGGGCCCACGATGGACATCTCTCCTTTTATTACGTTGAAGAACTGGGGAAACTCATCCAATTTTGTTTTTCTGAGGATGCGTCCAAGGGGAGTGACTCTCATTTTTGACCCCGGCTCAAAGCCTTTTTTTTCGGCATCAGGGTCAACAGCCATCGACCTGAACTTAAAAATCCTGAAATATTTCCCGTTTTTACCGGCGCGTTCCTGCCTGAAGAACACAGGCCCCTGGGATGTTGCCTTGACCAATATGCCGACGATTACGAGTACCGGCGAAAGAAGAAGCAGCGCCGTAAGCGAAAACAGTAAATCAAAGGGTCTCTTGATGAATTTCTTATACATGATCGCGGCTGTTCAATAGGTGTTTGACTATTTTTTCGGAGGCATCGCCGTTTCCATAAGGTTTCACACTGGGATAGGGCGGCTTTTTCGAGAGAAATGCCTTTACGCAGGACATTATTTTCCCATAGTCAGCCCCGGTGATGACGTTCCAGCCCATTTCCACGGTCTCGACCCACTCGGTCTCCTCTCTCATGGTTACGCATGGCACCTGGTAGAAAAAGGCCTCTTTCTGAATACCGCCTGAATCGGTGAGAATCAGCTTCGCATAGCGCTCGGCGAGAAGCATGTCAAAGTAACTCAGAGGCGAAACGATCTTGACGTTCTGAGAGAATGAAAGCCCATATTCCGCAATATATTTCTTTGTTCTCGGGTGAATCGGATAGAGCACTGGACAAATTTCTGAGATGTCGTTCGCGGCATGGACTATCTGTGAGAGATTTTCGCGCGAATCGGTATTTGCGGGCCGGTGACAAGTCATCAGGATATAATTATTTTTTCTTATTGCGAACTTGCTGAACGGGTCGCAGTTTTTCTCGGCGGCATCAGAGAACTTGAGAGCGCAGTCATACATCACGTCGCCGACGAGTATCGCGGTCTGACCCCTGCCCTCATTTTCGAGGTTTTTGACGGCGGGGAGCGTCGAGCAGAAATTTATGTCGCTTATATGATCTGAGACTACGCGGTTTATTTCTTCGGGCATTTCCCTGTTGAATGACCTCATCCCTGCTTCGACATGTGCTGTGGGAATATGGAGCTTGACCGCGGCTAACGCCGCAGCGACCGTGGAATTGGTGTCGCCGTAAACCAACATTCTGTCCGGCTTTTCCGCAGTGAGCACATTTTCAATTTCGGAAAGCATTCTGCCAGTCTGTGCCCCATGATTTCCCGAGCCGATGTTGAGGTTATATTTTTCTTTCGGGATACCGAGTTGGCTGAAAAAAATATCCGACATATCCGGATCGTAGTGCTGCCCTGTATGTATTATGACTTCGCTGATCTCGCTATTCCGGGCAATCACGGATGACACCGCGGCGGCTTTGATGAATTGAGGCCTGGCTCCTATTACTGTACAGATTTTCACGCTGAACTTATCCTTGTTAATTATGAACAGAATAAATATAGCGTGCGAAGCGGACCAATCAAATCAAGCCTTGTGGTCGTCCGTATATTGTTTCTTTTTTTCCTGAAGGGATTTGCGTTTTTCCTCTTCGAGCTCTTCCTGAAGAAGTTTTGCCTCTATGACGAATGCCTTTTCTTCAAGGTTGTGCTTTGAAGTGAAACGAAGCAAGTTTTTCTTGCAATGCCTGAGGACTGTGAGGGGACGTTTTATGTCATGAATAAGTTTTTCCCTTACGCCGCCGATGATGATCTCAACCCCTTTCAATATCTCCGAACGGGCGACAATCATCGGGTTTGCGCGGTCTTCCATGTCTTTCCGCAACGCATCCAGCTTTTCCTGAAGTTCAAGCTGTATCGGCGTAAGCTCTCTGAAGCGTAGGGCCATCTCCTTTATTCTTTCTTTATCGGTAGGGCCGAGGGAGAGCATTGCCTTCGGGTTTTTAATAATGGGTTCCAGCTTTTTGCCTATGAACTCTATTTCTCTTGCGATAGGATCAAGCTGCGCTTCCACTTCTGCTATTTTAGCCGCCGTAACATAGCAAATCCCGACGGTAAGCATTGTCTTTACCGCCGCATCGGAGCCTATGCTTTTGGCTTCTATTCCGCGCAAGGAGAGATACTGCCCGCCGACGAGCGAGCCAACGTCTACTTTTATTGTTCCGCAGCATTTTATATTGCAGTTGACGATTTCATTTTTGACGAAAATGCTTTTCCGGCATTCGACGTCTACCCCGTCAATATAGCGTGCGGTCAAATCGCCTCCACATCTGATTGTGCCGCTTCCATTACTGGACATTCCGCCGCCTATTACCATATCTCCGCCGCTTTCTATCGCGCATTTCCCGCCGATGGCACCTTTTATTGTGAGGTTTTTTCCAGCCTTTACATTGAATTCATCGGAAACACTTCCGCCGATTGTCACATCGCCCACAAAGTCAATGTCGCCCGTGGCATTTCCCACATCCCCGCCAATGATATACTGGTCGGATACTGATATTGTATTCAGTTCAAAGCTGACACGGCCCGGAATTTGTGCGTAGTATCTGAGAACCCCGTCTTCCTTCTCCAGTTTGACATTTGTGCCGGCGGCGGGCGGATTGGCAAGCGGCAGGCCGCGGGGGGACTCTATTCTCGCACCTGTTACGGCTCTGCCGGGAGAGCCAGGCTCGGCCGGTCTGGACAATGCGACAAGCTGGTCTTTTTGATCGTTTTCAAAAAGATAAAGATTGTGATAATTGATGTTGCCATATTCGTCTTTATGATATCTCGGCTTTGCCGATGTCGCAAGTACCACCAACTCGACCCATTCATCCTTGCCCTTCTGGGGCGGCTCACCGTGCAAGATGGGAACTTCGTGGACTTTCTCTCCGGCACATGCCGCCGCACAGACTGACTCAAGTTTTTCCTTATCCAGAGTTCCGTCAAGCTTGAGCGGCTCAAAGAGATTTATTATGTCTGAAGGAGATATGATGTTACCCGGCCCACTGGGCGTTATTGACACACAAAGCTCCATTCCCTGCAGGCGGGATTCCAGAACAAGATGACGGTCAGGACTGTCGTTGTCATAAAGAATTTTTACGTCAGCTACCGTTTCCAATCTCTTACTCTGGACTGGCTGGGTAGAATTCAGCTCATTCTCTTCCGGCATCCGCTATTATCCTTAATTTGTGCCCTGTCTTAATTTGCGTCACATATATACTCCGTTTTCGGTAAAATTACTAATCTTTTTAGTCCGATATGCGGCTATTTATATAGAATATCAGGCTTATTGCGTCTTGATGCGCAAGGTTTATTGCTAAAAGGCGGCGGGCAATTATATTATCAGGACAATTATGGAGGATCGGACATGAAGGTTAGGGTGAATTTAGGCGAGCGTTCCTATGATATAGAAATATCCTCGGACCTCCTGGAAAAATCAGGAGCCGAGTTGGGCGTTGTCTCCTCTCCAAAATGCCTTGTCATAACTGATGATAACGTAAAAAAACTTTATTATCAGAAGGTCGCTGACTCGCTGATTCCCGCGGGCATAAATTGCTCTGCCGCTGCTTTCAAGGCGGGTGAGGAATCCAAAAAACTTGAGACAATCGCGTTCCTGTACGGAGAAGCCGTGCGTGCCGGACTCAACCGCGACTCCTTTATTGTGGCGCTGGGCGGAGGGGTGCCTGGCGACGTGGCTGGATTTGTAGCAGCCACCTATATGAGAGGCATTGACTTTATACAAATCCCCACTACGCTTCTGGCAATGGTTGATTCGAGCGTCGGCGGCAAAACAGGGGTGGACCTCCCCCAGGGAAAAAACCTTGTCGGCGCATTCTGGCAGCCGAAAAAGGTACTCATCGATCCATGCGTTCTTAAGACCTTGCCCGAGCGCGAGATAAAATGCGGACTCGCGGAAGTCGTCAAATATGGAGTTATTCTTGACGCCGCCTTTTTCAAACTTCTTGCGTCGAATGTTCCCAAACTCCTTTCGCTGGACCTTGACTTCTATTCGTCTGTGATTGCAAAATGCTGCGAACTCAAGGCTTATGTCGTTTCAAACGACGAACGCGAAAGCGGACTTCGTGCAATATTGAACTACGGGCATACCTTCGGCCATGCTGTTGAAGCAGTTTCTGCCTATCACGGGATTGCTCACGGCGAGGCTGTCTCCATCGGCATGTGCATGGCAGCCGACCTTGCCGTATCAATGCAAATTATGAAAAAAGAAGACGCGTCCATACAGGAAGAACTTCTTAAAAATCTGGGACTTCCCGTAAGATTGCGGGGCTGCCTTATTCCCGCGAAAATCATCGAAGCAATGGCTACCGATAAAAAGAAAACCGACGCGGGCCTCGCGCTCGTACTTCCTCTGCAAATCGGCGCTGTCGAAATCCGAAGAGGAGTAGATCCCGCCTTGGTACTCGAAGCCATAAGGGGACGCTGTGACTGAAAAAGAAGCTCTCATAGCTCTTAACATGCTTCCCGGCATAGGCGCACTCAGACTTGAGGCGCTTCTTTCACACTTCACCACGCCGTCAAACATCCTTGAAGCGTCAGTCGAGGAACTTGAAACAGTGAACGGCATCGGGTCATCACTCGCTTCCAAGGTAGCGGACTGGAAAAATACGGTACTACTCGAAAAAGAACTTGACCTTATAGAAAAAGGCGGCGTAAAGGTAATTACGAAGCTCGATTCTGAATATCCCGCAATCCTGAAAGAAATCTATGATCCGCCGATATGCCTCTATGTGAGAGGAATCCTCCCTGACCTCAATAACGCTTCGCTCGCGGTCGTAGGCTCACGCAGAATGAGCAATTACGGAAGAAAATGCGCGGCCCACTTCGCTCAATCCGCGGCCTATGCCGACTGGACGGTTGTCTCCGGACTCGCCTATGGCATTGACGCCGCCGCTCATCAGGCATGCCTCGATGCGTCAGGCCGTACAGTGGCCGTGTTAGGAAGCGGGCTGGCCCGCGTCCAGCCGCAGGACCATCTGCCGCTCGCGAGAGCCATAATCGAAAACGGCGCACTGCTCTCCGAATTCCCAATGGAATTTTCCGGTAACAGACAGTCTTTTCCGCGCCGCAACAGGATTATATCGGGGCTTTCGCGTGCCGTGCTCGTTGTAGAGGCCGGGCTTAACAGCGGGGCGCTGATTACCGCCGAATCGGCTTCTGAGCAGAACAGGGAGCTTTTTGCGGTACCGGGGCCAATAGACCAACCCCAGTCGCAGGGATGCAACCGCCTCATAAAAGATAACAAGGCGAAGCTCGCCGAGAGTTTCGATGACATACTTGCCGAATTTGAGTATCTTCCCGGCATGAAACAGCCTGAGCTTTTCGATGAAAATCCTGAAACTGAAAACGAAACGCCATCCGTTGCCGCTCAGTCATTCACACCTGACGAATCAAAAATAATAGACGCCCTTTCGGCGGGAAAGATGTCTCTGGACGAAATTTCCACGAAGACGGCTCTTCCCGTCGGAAAACTTCTATCGCTTCTGATGAAGCTCGAAATGGCAAAGGCGATAAACCAGATCCCTGGTAAAATATTCTCGCTGAAATGACGGAATAGTGAAACTGTCGGCTCTTAAAAAAATATTTCATTCAGGAACTCGATAATCTCAACTATGCGCCTGCATCTTTTTTATTTTTTCAGCGAATTTCTTGAAGCGGGGCAGTGAGTGCTTGAAAAAGATTTTCCAGCCTTCGCAAAGATGACTGGGTCCATCGGGACGTGTAAATGAACCATAGATTCTGTGCTTCAGACAGTCGCCGGCGCAGAGTTTCAAATACGGGCATATCCGGCATCCGCTGTTTCTCATTGATTTCTGTTTACCGAAATTTTGATAGATCTCCGAGCTTTC
The DNA here is from genome assembly GCA_001804785.1 of Lentisphaerae bacterium GWF2_45_14. Lineage (GTDB taxonomy): Bacteria > Verrucomicrobiota > Lentisphaeria > Victivallales > GWF2-45-14 > GWF2-45-14. The sequence continues at coordinate 11,538 of MHBG01000072.1, read as the reverse complement.
GATTTTCTCCCATGAATCGTTCATGATGTTAGCAAGCAGAAGTTCTTTTTTCACGAAGAAATCGCATGGAAAAACATCCCCGTTCCATTCGACAACAAAGTACATGCAGCAGTTGCTGGCCATATTACACTGGGATATGCTGTTATTTAGCAATCTTGCAAGTATGGCATCGAAGCCCCTTATGTAAACTTTTTCTGGCCCGTAATGCATCCATTCATCAAAAAGTCCGCATAGAAAATGACCCCATTCCTCGGGAGTGATAGCAAAAGGCGCCAGGACATTGTTTCCGTCGAATTCCACACATGGAATGAATTGAAGATAGTTAAAACCGTTATCGATAAAGTACCTGAAAAGCTCTCCCGCCTTTCTTGCATTGGACTTGCTCACAAGACAGAGAATATTGAATTCCACTTCATGTTTCTTAAGCATCGAGATCCCGTTCATCACTTGTTCATGAGTGCCTGTACCCGAATGTGTTTTCCGGTAATGATTATGAATCTCAGCGGGTCCGTCGAGGCTTACGCCTGCAAGAAATTTATACTCGGCGAATAACGATACTAGTTTATCATCGAGGAATGTGCCATTGGTCTGAATGGAATTGCTGACAAGGGTCCCATTTTTACCATATTTTTTCTGAAACTCAATGGCTGTCTTGTAAAAATCATATCCCATCAGAGTTGGCTCCCCCCCTTGCCAGCCAAAGGTATACTGCTGTTGCGCTGTGGACATGTAAGACGATATCATTTTCTCAAGAACGTCAAGCGGCATACGGTGTATTTTACTTTCCGGATAAAAGCCAAGATGATCAATATAAAAACAGTATTCGCAGCGCAGATTACAGTCCGCGGACGCAGGTTTTATAAGCAAACTAAACTGTTTTGAATGTTTTGTTTTACTCACAAGGACATCTCCCTATATTTTTATCAATGCCAGATGCCTTGCGGCCGGGCAGCTTCTACGAAAAGCAGGGTCACAAAAATCGTCATCTATGGGCTTTTCTTACACCTTATGCTAAAAAAAAGCCCCACCGTAAGGCAGGGCTTTGAGCTATTTACAGCAATCACTGACTTATTTTTTCGTCACAAGCCCGAGCATTTCCTGAATTATAGGAGAAAATTTTACTATAACAGGAGTAAAGACAATCGCCACCATGCTCATAAGTTTTATGAGGATGTTGAGCGATGGCCCGCTTGTATCTTTGCACGGGTCGCCGACTGTATCGCCGATAACGGCCGCGGCATGTACTGGGTTCTTTGTTCCGTCGGGGAGTTTCTTTCCGCCGAGGTTTCCTTTTTCGATGAACTTCTTGGCATTGTCCCACGCACCGCCCGAGTTATTGAGCATTGTCGCGAGAACGAAGCCTGTTGAGAGCCCGCCGGCGAGGAGCCCCATGACTCCGGGAACGCCGAGTACAAGGCCTGTTGCTACCGGCACTGCAATCGCCAGAAGAGATGGAACTATCATTTCCCTCTGAGCACCGAGTGTGGATATTTCAACACATTTGGCGTAATCGGGGGTAGCTGTGCCCTCCATGATGCCTGGAATATCCTTGAACTGCCTGCGCACTTCATTAACCATCGAACCGGCGGCGCGGCCCACGGCCTTCATTGTCATCGCGCAGAAAACAAATGCCATCATGCCGCCAAGGAACAGTCCGCAGATAAGGAACGGATTCATAATATGAAGCTCATAGACCTTGGTAAAGTCAAGGATGTCTGCATTTTTAGCGCCTTCGGATGTGAAGCCCTGGAAAGAGCCTCCCACCTTTTCCGCAAATTTGCCCACCCACAATTTAACTTCTTCGATAAAGGCCGCAAGAAGGGCCAGTGCCGTAAGAGCGGCTGAGCCGATAGCGAAGCCTTTGCCAGTCGCGGCAGTGGTGTTGCCGAGAGAGTCAAGAGCATCTGTGCGCTCGCGTACTTGGGCCGGGAGACCGGACATTTCGGCGTTGCCGCCGGCATTGTCGGCAATCGGACCATAGGCATCAGTGGCAAGGGTTATGCCGAGGGTGGCAAGCATGCCAACCGCAGCGAAACCTATACCGTACAGGCCCAGCGAAAAGTTGCTGAATCCACCGGAGAAAGCAAACGCGCAGATTATTCCAATCACGATTGTGATCACAGGAATACCTGCGGAAAACATGCCTGTGGCAAGCCCGTCGATGATTGTCGTGGCAGGCCCCATTTTGGCCTGTCCGGCGATGCCCTTCGTGGGGGCGTATTCATCAGAAGTGTAGTATTCGGTCGATTGACCGATGATGACACCCGCGAGTAAACCCGCGACAACAGCGCCGAATATACCCCAGGAAATAATGTGTATTCCGGCTAGCCCGGCAACCGCGGCGAGAATGAACACGGAGCTTCCGAGTGTCCCGATAAGGAGCGCACGGAGCAGGTTTTTCTGTGTCGCGCCTTCTCTGCAGCGAACCATGAATATGCCTATGATTGAGAGGATTGTGCCGAGTCCGGCAACAACCATCGGGGCGATTATCATATTTACCGCATCCGCGCCGGACATTTTGCCGGCAAGCATTCCCTGGACACCGACAGATGCGCCGAGCGCGGCGGTTGCAAGGATTGATCCGCAGTATGATTCGTAAAGGTCAGCGCCCATACCGGCTACGTCGCCTACGTTGTCGCCCACGTTGTCGGCGATTGTCGCCGGGTTACGCGGATCGTCTTCGGGAATCCCAGCCTCGACTTTACCGACGAGGTCGGCGCCGACGTCAGCTGCTTTGGTGTAGATACCGCCGCCTACGCGAGCGAAGAGGGCCTGGGTCGACGCGCCCATTCCGAACGTTATCATAGTTGTTGTTATCTGAACAAGTTTTTCACCGAAGCTGCAATTTTCAGGAACAAGAACCAGTGGGCCGAGATTAAGTCCGCTCAACATGTGCTCAGGTGTGAAGATAAATTTATCTAGAACGATGTACCAGAGACAAATGTCAAGAAGGCCGAGACCTACCACTACAAGACCCATTACCGCGCCGGAACGGAAGGCTACCTGAAGGCCTCTATTGAGGCTTTCGCTGGCTCCCTGCGCCGTACGGCTGGAGGCGTTAGTTGCCGTCTTCATCCCTATGAAGCCGCAGAGCCCCGAGAAGAAACCGCCTGTCAGAAACGCGACAGGTACGAAGGGATTCTGTATCCCATAGTAGGCTAAAACTGAAAGAATTACAACGAGAACGGCAAATACGATACTGACGACCTTGTATTGACGGAAAAGATAAGCCATCGCCCCTACTCTTACGTAGCCTGCGATTTCTTTCATCTTTGCCGTGCCTTCATTGGCAGACATCATTTTTTTATAGAAATACACCGCGAAAATCAGCGAGAGAATCGACGCGATTGGAGCCACCCACCATATTCCCGGAATGGTCTGGACGGCCTCCTGCGATGCTGAATCCGCTATTTTCTGTACGACCCCTGCGGCTTTTTCCGCAGACTGCACGGCATCCTGGGCCATGGCTGATGCTGATCCCAGCACAAGCGATGCCCCCGCTAGCAAGCTTATTCTACTCATAAACTTGTTCCTTAAATTTGGTTATTTAATTAAACTGGGCGGACGGGAGCATACAATATAGTTCCTTCAAAAAAAATTGCAACTTGTATTTCTTATGTTAGATTATCTGCTCCTGCTTTTTTAAGTAATCCACTGAGATTGACAGGATTTCGTAATAGAACCAAATACCTTATGGAGTAGAAATGAATACAGAAGATATTGAGAATAAAGAAGTTCAAGAGAAAACAGAAGATATTTTTGCGCAAAGGGTCGCCAAGTCTGAGGCTCTTGCGGCGGAAGGCGTCAATCCGTTCGGTGAACGCTTCGATGATGCGTGCCTCATAGAAAAAATAAAATTATCACATAAGCCGGAATGCGATTCGGAACAGCCCGGCCGGGCGGCGGGAAGAATAACAGCTTTTCGCCTCATGGGCAAGTCGATATTCGCGGACATCCGCGACAGCAGCGGCAAGATTCAGCTTTATATACAGAAAGACCATCTCGGAGAAGAATCATTCGGGCTTTTCAAAAGGCTTGATATCGGCGATATCATCGGAGTCGACGGCGCTCTTTTTATAACAAAAATGGGCGAACTCACCCTCAAAGTTCATTCATATAAGCTTCTCTCAAAGTCGCTCCGCCCGCTTCCCGAAAAATGGCACGGACTTACCGATATAGAACAGCGTTACCGCCAGCGTTACCTTGACCTCATCGTCAACGAGAAAAGCCGCGACGTATTCAAGAATCGTTTCGCGATAATAAGGGAGATCAGAAGATTCCTCGAGACTAAAGGTTTTACTGAAGTCGAAACCCCGATGCTCCAGCCTATTCCCGGCGGTGCGTCCGCAAACCCTTTCAAGACTTTTTATGAAGCGCTCAATCACACGATGTATATGCGAATAGCTCCCGAGCTTTACCTCAAGAGACTGCTCGTCGGCGGCTTTGAAAAGGTTTTCGAACTCAACAGAAACTTCAGAAACGAAGGCATGTCGCGCCGTCACAATCCAGAATTTACCATGATGGAAATATATCAGGCATACGGCGATTGCCGCACAATGATGGACCTTGTCGAGGAACTCATAACCACCATAGCAATGAATGTCTTCGGCACTCTTAAAATAGAACACGGCGAAGGAAAGACCATCGACCTCACACGACCCTGGAGACGCGCGCCATACAAAGAACTCGTGATGGAGAAAATGGGCGCGGACTGGTTCGATATTTCTTTCTCCGACAGAGTAAAACGAGCAAGAGAAGCCAAGCTCGACGTCAATGATAAAATGCCCGACTACGAAGTAACGAACGAAGTATATGAAAAACTTATCGAGAACACGCTTGTCCAGCCGGCATTCGTGACGCGCCTGCCCGCGCAACTCGTCCCGCTGGCGAAAAAATGCGCCGACGATCCCACGCTCGTGGATGTCTTCGAACTCGAAATAAATGGACAGGAAATAGCCCCCGGATATTCCGAGCTGAATGACCCCATCGAACAGCGCCGCCGTTTTCAGGAGCAACTCCAGATACACGGAGAAGAAGATGCTGCCGCACATAAAGTCGACGAGGATTTCCTTACCTCTCTCGAGTACGGCATGCCGCCGGCCGGGGGCATGGGAATCGGCATCGACCGACTGGTAATGCTCCTTACAGGGGCTGAATCAATCAGGGATGTTATTCTTTTCCCGCAGCTCAGACCAAAGGCAGCCAGTCAGCCCGCGCCTGTACAATAATTGAGAGCGCGGCATTTACTCTGATGTAATCGAATCAACAATTTAAATATCCGGGCAGATAGTATGCCCTCTCCTAACCTGTGCACAAAGCCTGTCTTTAAGTCACGACGATGACGACGATCCGTCTGGAAAACGAGATTGGGCAGTGTATACTTTGAGAAAGCTTTAGGATTTTTTTCTAAGCAATGTCACATTTTACAGAAAACAGTCAATAGATATGTAAGGAACTTGGATATTGTGAAAGGTAGCGAAGCGGACGATTTGTTTTTTTTTGAGGCAGCAGTAAAAGATAATTATAGAATGTTGCGCTCCTACTTCAGGTCCATGAGCCTAAGTTCGGAGACGGCAGAAGATCTTGTGCAGGAAACATGCCTTGCGGCGTTCAGGCTTCTGGATATCTTCGACAGGTCAAGGCCGATAAAGCCATGGCTGAGGGGAATAGCGAAAAATAAGTACCTTGAGTTTTGCAGGATGAAAAAAGAAATTCCGTTTGGAGATGATATGATTGAAATGATAGACGCTCAATATCACTACTGGGAAGATGCCCATCTCGAAGATACCGGCATTTATGCGTTTCTCGGGAAGTGCATAAATAAGTTAGATTCTGAGGCAGCAAAAATAGTTGAGCTTTTTTACTATAATAAGTTAGGCACGCAGGAAATAGCGGGAACATGCAGCCTGAATGAGGCAACTGTAAGAAAACGACTTCAGCGTGCCCGCGAGAATTTGAAAAAATGCATGGATCAATACATATCAACTGAATACGGAATGTCATGAACAAAGAAACTGAAAAATATATAAAATCCGAAAGCGAACAGCGCTTCATGGATGCCCTTCTGAAAGAACATTTTTCGGCGGATTCCTCAGACGACGCCCCCAAAATTCAAAATATAATCAGCAAATTACGTGCAGCGAAGAAATCTCATCATCCACGCGGCGACAGACGCAACAGGATTCACTTCTTCAAAGTCTTCTTAAGCGCAGCCGCCCTGCTCGTCCTTACAGCCGGATCAGTCTTTTATATAAAAATCTATGGAAAGACAGGCGAGGCGGAAGATAAAAATACAATGACTCCGTTTCTCCTCGTCGCTGAAGGCGGGAAGGTGATTGACGAAAAAAACAACAAACAGAACATAACTAACGCAAAAAGACTGAGCAGCGAGGAAAATATAAAAGTCGCCGACACCGGCAGCGCATTCGTGATTTTCCCCGACTTTACAAAAATAGAAGCCGCCGCTGAAAGTCAGCTTTATTTTAAAGAACTGAAAAGCGCCGCGCTTCCGGCATGGAAAAAAAATCCGGCGGCGGAGCGGGACATTTTCTTTAACAGTGGAATATTCAGAATCGAATCTAATTCCCGCTCTGTTCTGCTGAAAAACGATTACGGAAAGATATTGTCCGGCAATTCAAAAATAATATTGATGGTCACTTCGGAAATGTGCTATGTGGAAGTTTGTCGCGGAACAGTATACTTTTCGACAAATAACTCCGCCGAGTCATCTATAAAAATCACTCAGGGCAAATGCCTTATAATCAAGCCCGGACAGAAACCCGTCATACTGAAGAAAAATGGATTGCCCGCGATGGAAAGCGACAGGAATGCGATAGCCAGTTATAAAAATCTTCTGATAGATGACAAGTCGTATGACAATATACTCATAACCCTGATAAACAAAAACGCAGTTGACATATGTCTGAATAAGACATTTCTTAGAAATATGATGAGAGATTTAAGATAACAGTCTAATAATAAGGAGTATCCGATGATATCGAAACCCCTCTCCCTAGCCGTAATGCTTTTATTTGCAGCCGCATTGAACGCAGAAGAAACAGCAAAGATTATAACAACTCCGTCCGGCATAAAAATGGCATTTATAAAAGGGGCTTCTTTTGATATGGGATCCGCCGCGGGTGAAAATGACGAAACCCCTGTAAGGAAAGTAACCGTAGACAGCTTCTACATGGACATATATGAAGTAACACAATCATCCTATGTGGCATTGATGGCCGTCAACCCCTCAAAATTCAGCGGCAAGGAACTGCCCGCCGAGAGGACACGCTGGACCGACGCGGCACGCTACTGCAATGCCCGCTCAAAAAAAGAGGGGCTGACCCCATGCTATGACGAGGCAACCTGGGAATGTAATTTCAACGCAAACGGCTACCGCCTGCCGACAGAAGCGGAATGGGAATATGCCAGCCGTGCGGGAAGCTCCGAAAACCACTACTTCAAAGAAGGAAAATCAGGCATAGGTAAATATGCATGGTACAGAAAAAACTCAGGGAAGAAAACCCGCGAAGTCGGAACCAAGCAGCCCAATGCGTTTGGACTGCATGACATGTATGGAAATGTTTCAGAATGGTGCAACGATTTTTATGCCGAAGATTACTATGCGAAAGCCGTGAACAATAACCCCAAGGGCCCCGCCAGCGGCGAAAAACGCGTTCTGCGAGGCGGTTCATGGGACGACAGGGAAAGCAAGTGCAATAGCGTCACCCGGCAAAAGGACTCCCCGACGACTGCCGATATATGCCAAGGATATGATACCTACGGATTCCGCTGCGCAAAAAAAGCTAACTAACTCAAGAACAACACATTAAAAATTACAGGAGATAAAGCTATGCTTTTTCACACGTGGACTTTTGTTGTCTTTTTTTCAATAGTAATGGCAGTTTATATCCCGCTCAGACGCACCAGATGGTGGACGCTGTGGCTCCTTATTGCCTCATATACCTTTTACGGGTGGTGGAATCCGCTCTTCCTTATTCTCATTTTCTACACCTCGCTCCTGGACTGGTTTGTCGCCGGAAGAATGAGCAATTCCAAGCATCCGGGGCGTTGGCTCGCACTCAGTATAACTAACGATCTTTTTCTTCTCGGTTTTTTCAAATATGCGGGATTCTTTACCGAAAATATAAGAACACTCTTCGCCATATTGCATATACCTCTCGACGTCCCGGCCCCGAACATACTTCTTCCCGTCGGGATTTCATTTTTCACCTTCCAAGCCATGAGTTACACGATAGATGTTTACTTCAAGCAGGTGAAAGTCGAAAAAAGCCTGATACGATTCGCGGCGTTCGTCTCGCTCTTTCCTCAGCTTGTGGCGGGCCCAATTGAAAGGGCAAAAGCCTTGCTGCCGCAGATGCGTCATAGACCTCTCATAAGAAAAGGAGACGTGGGGGACGGAATTTCTCTTTTCCTAGTAGGCCTTTTCAAAAAAGCCGTAATGGCCGACTTTCTAGCGATTTATGCGGACCGGATTTACGGTGATCCGGCCTCCTTCGGCTCGCTGGAGTTGATATTCGCGACTTACGCCTTTGCATGGCAGATATATTTTGACTTCAGCGGCTATACCGACATGGCAAGGGGCGTCGCAAGAGTCATGGGAATAAAACTCATGCTTAACTTCAACAATCCCTATACAGCAGTCGACCTTGGCGATTTCTGGAGAAGGTGGCATATCAGCCTCTCGTCATGGTTCAAGGATTATGTATATATTCCTCTGGGCGGCAACAAGGTAGTAAAATATAAGATGTACTGGAACGTGATTATCACAATGGTGGTTTCCGGGTTCTGGCATGGTGCCGCATGGACATATATTATATGGGGAGCATTGCATGCGCTGGGCAGGGTATTCACAATCGAAATAGAGAAGTCAGCCATTTACATCAAGTTGCCCAAATTCTTTAAACAGATATTGGTTTTTCATTTTGTTTGTTTTACTTGGATATTTTTCAGAGCCTCCTCGTTGCAGGACGCCCTTCTGGTAATCAAGCGTATTTTCAGCTTTATCGGCGGCGTTCCTGAGGTGCCTGTATTAATGTTTATCCTTGTGGGCTGCATATGGATATATCAATTTATATTTAATTCGACCTATAAAAAAATACTTGAGCTTCGCTCATTGCGCATAGGTACCCTTTGTATCGCAATGCTATTGTTTCTGATATTGTCAAGCTCCGCTGGTAAGCAGTTTATTTATTTCCAATTTTAAAAAAAGAGGTAAAGAATGGAAAAGAAAAAACCTAAAAAGTACGTTGACTTATACGGCAAACATTTCAGTTCAAATGCTGTCCGCCTGTCGCTGAAAGAGATTGCTATCGGATTCTTTATTTTCGTAATATGCGTATTCTGCATTATTCCTTTTCTCTGGCGGCATTTTGAAAAGCTTGAATTTGAGAAGGATTTCAGACTTGCAGAGCAGTTCAGGGATGATTACTGGATATACGAAAAATGGGCAAATGAAGCGGCTGAAAAGTATCCTGTCATTTTCTTGGGAGACTCTGTCATATGGGGCATGTACGTCAATAATGAAAATACGCTTCCGGCGAAACTGAACAGGCTTGCGGGAAAAGAACTCGTCGCCAATCTGGCGATAGACGGAATGCACAGCGTGGCAATGGAAGGACTTCTGGAGAATTATGCGAAAGGCATTAAAAACAAAACAGTTATACTACACTATAATCCTCTGTGGATGAACAGCCGCGATTATGATTTAAGCGGAGAAAAACCGATGCGAATCCATCATCCGCGCCTTATCCCGCAATTCTTCAACAAACCAGCATCGTACGATGAAGACCTGACCACCCGGATGGATGCAGTAAAAGAAAAAACGCTGCCGTTCTTCCGGCTCGTGAACCATATAAGGCTGGCCTTTTTCGAAAATGCCGACTTTATGGAATGGATGATTGAAAACCCATATTCAAACCCTGCGCAAGAACTCTGCAAAAAACTGGAAATATGCGAAAAGGAAAAAAACACAAACAGTAATGACGATTGGTCAAAAAAAGGAATCAGCCGTCAAAACTGGGACTGGCTTCCGCTGGAAAAATCAAGGCAATGGAAAGCATTCGGCGAGATACTTGACATTCTCAAAAACAATAACAATAAAGTACTTGTTATGGTAGGCCCGATAAATCCCTACATGCTTACAGATGAAAGCCTTGCCAGGTACAGAAAACTCCAAGACGATATAAAAACCAGCCTTGAACGCCGTAACATTCAATCCTGCATCGTTCCAGACATGCCGTCTGAAGCCTACGCGGACGCAAGCCATCCCTTGGAAAAAGGCTATCAGATAATTGCCAATAAATTATACGAAACAGACTTCATGAAAAACATCAGAAAAGCTGACTCAGGGAAAAGTCTTTGACGAAAAAAGCGCTTTATATTTTTGTTTTGCTAAACACGTTATGTGCAGCGGCGGCACAGACGGGATTCGTCTACAACGCAGACTGCCTGAAGCACGACACGGGAAAAACTCATCCCGAGAAAAAAGAACGACTGGAAGCGATAGTGAACCGACTGAAGGGAAAAGAGCTATTTCCCCGGCTTGTCATAATTGACGCGACAGCCGCGCCAATAAAATGGATAAGTACGGTTCATTCGCCCGACTATATAAAGGAAGTGGAAAAAAGTTGCCTGGACGGCAAAAAATACTTGCACTCGAAAGATACAGTCATTTCCCAAAATTCTTATAGTGCCGCGTGCCTTGCGGCCGGAGGAGTTCTGACCGCAGTCGATGCCGTCATGAATGGAGAAGTTAAAAACGCTTTTTGTGCCGTCCGTCCGCCCGGTCATCACGCGTCAAAAAATGAAGCAATGGGGTTCTGCATATTCAACAATGTTGCAATAGGCGCCCGTTATGTACTGGAGAAATATAAACTAGCTAAAATACTCATAGTGGATTTCGATGTTCATCACGGAAACGGAACACAGGATATTTTCAAAGAGAATCCGAACGTTCTATATTTTTCGATACATCGTTCGCCGTTTTATCCCGGCACTGGCAACGCTGATGAAAAAGGGAGCGGCAACATAGTGAATGTCCCGCTTCCGCAAGGCTCCGGCGATGATGAATATGTCAAAGTTTTTGAAGAGACTTTTAAACCCAGAGCATATGCATTCAAGCCTGATTTCATTTTCATATCCGCCGGCTTTGACGCGAATGAAGGCGATCCTCTCGGCGGGATGAATGTCACCGCGGCAGGCTATAGAAAAATGACAGGGATAATTAAAGGAACTGCGGACAAATGCTGCAAAGGCCGGATTGTTTCAGTTCTTGAAGGCGGCTATGGGCCCGGTCTGGCGGATGCAGTATATGCACATATCACAGAACTTATGAAATAAAAAAAGGAGACGGCTGAATGAAATTGTTCTTACTGTTTTTATCGGTAGCACTGTTAATCACGGCATACGCCGACGATGTGAAAGTTGTTTCGGAGAAGGATTCCATTTATGCGGCGAACGGAAAGATCAGACTTGAGCTTAAGGTAAATGGCCCTGCCAAGCTTGCTGATGCAAAAAACG
>MHBG01000071.1:1434-16212 GCA_001804785.1 Lentisphaerae bacterium GWF2_45_14 | reverse complement strand
CGAAGTTAAAACCGAATTCGGGTCTGTTGCCGATGGCTTCAAGTGCGCGTTTCGCGGTGTAGATGTCGAATGCTATTTCGGTCGGGTGTACTTCGAGCGCGAACTTTACTCCGCATTCGCCGAAGACGTCGAGAATGGGGTTCCACATTTCGGCAAAGAACTTGAAACCGTCGTCAATCATCTTGTCTGAAACTGGCGGGAAGCTGTAGAGCATGTGCCAGATAGAGGAACCCGTAAAGCCGTTTACAACCTTGATTCCCAAGTTCTTAGCGGCGCGCGCGGCAAGCTTCATCTGATTGACCGCCCACTTGCGCTGTTCTTCGGGTTTGCCCGCAAGTTCTTTCGGAGCGAAAATGTCGGAACGTCCATCGTTGTTGAGGTCGCATATAAGCTGGCCCGCAAGGTGATTGCTTATCGCCCATACCTTTATGCCTTTGGATTCAAGCATTTTGAGATGTTTTTCGCAGTACGAAGGGTCGTCCGCGCCCTTCTTCACATCGAAGTGATCGCCCCAGCAGGCGAGTTCGAGTCCGTCATAGCCCCACGAAGAAGCCTTTTCCGCAAGAGTCGCAACAGGCATATCAGCCCACTGTCCGGTAAAAAGAGTTACAGGTCTAGCCATTATTTATCCTCCAGTAATCAGTGTTTGAGTTTTGTCCACTTTTCATTGTTTTTCGAGTTCGCGATCGCGGCCTCGATAAAGGCCATGCCGCGAATACCTTCGGCAACCGACGGAAAATCGTTGACAAGCGGATCTACTTCCTTGGCTTCTTCTTTAAGCAGAATGGTTTCCGCAAAATTCTTGTAGTTGTTGGCAAAGGCTTCAAGGAATCCTTCGGGGTGTCCGGACGGTACACGCGTAGCTCTCGCCGCCGCTGGACTCTTCGCCGCAACGTATGGATTGCCGCGCGAAAGAATCTCGACCGGCGCATCCAGCTTCTTGAACAACAACTGGTTGGGATGTTCCTGATGCCATTCGATACTTGCATCGGTGCCGTGTACCCATATGGAAAGACCGTTTTCCTCGCCAATCGAAATCTGGCTCGTGTGAAGAACGCCCTTCGCGCCGTTGTCGAAACGCAAAAGACAGTTAGCGTCGTCGTCAACCGGCCTTCCCTCAATAAAGGAAGTAAGCTCCGCGCAGACCTCGGTTATCTTGAGTCCGGTGATATACTCGGCAAGGTTTTCAGAGTGAGAACCGATATCGCCGATACAGCCGCCCGCGCCGCTCTGTTTGGGGTCGGTGCGCCAGGAAGCCTGCTGCTGACCCTGTTTTTCGATAGGACGGGCAAGCCAGCCCTGCGGATATATCACGATTACTTTGCGAACAGTCCCCAGATCGCCGCATTTCACCATGTCTTTCGCAAGTTTCACCATCGGGTACGCGGTATAGTTGTGCATAAGAGCAAACGTCTTGCCTGATTTCTTCACAATATTCTCAAGCCCAATAGCTTCCGCAAGGCTCATCGTCATCGGTTTTTCGCAAAGGACGTTGAATCCGGCTTCAAGAAAATCTTTTGAAATCGGAAAATGCCAGTTGTTCGGAGTTACCACGGAAACGAAATCGACACGCTTCGAAGCCGGAAGAGCCAACTCCTTCTCTATCATTTCCTTGTAAGTGCCGTAAACACGTGAATGATCAAGACAGAGTTCATCCCCCATCAACTTTCCGCGTTCGGGGTCGATATCGAAGGCGCCCGCAACGAGTTCAATTTTGCCATCAAGCGAAGCAGCCATTCTGTGCACAGCGCCGATAAAAGCACCCTTGCCGCCGCCGACCATTCCCATTCTGATTTTCCTAGCCATGCTCACTCCATGTGGTTATGAAAAGGCGGAACGGAATTCACCGTTCCACCCGTTGTTTGTATCAGTCTAAAAAACCGTTGCGCAGACCAAGCGGTAAAGCTTCCGGTCTTTCGCAAGTGGTCTTCAGGTTAAGGAAACTGCCCGCGTCAGACGATTCCTCGAAAGACTGCATTATATCGACCGCGTGATAGGCGATATCGCCGTTGCAGCGGTGTTTTCTGCCGGACATCACGGCGCAGACCATATCGGCAAGCCCGATACTGCGAAGGTTATCGGTATAGCCATGTGAAAGCGGGACTTCGACCCAGTCGGCATAGCCGGGCTTCTTCAGCATGACAGGGCCTCCGAAAGCATTGGGGTTCGGAACCTTAAGACTTCCTTCGGTGCCGTATATTTCAATAAAGGGATCGTTGCCGTGTCCCCATACGTCGAAGCTCATGACCATATTTATAACGGCACCATTCTTGAATTCGAGGATACCCGAATAATGCGTAGGTACTTCGACCGGAAGGACTTTGCCGAAATGAAGATCAGATGTCGCAATCCTTTCTTTGAATCCCTTGGAGCATGACGCCGAAACTCTCTTAGCCGGGCCGAGCAGCGTCACAAGGGAGGTTATGTAGTACGGGCCCATATCGAACATGGGGCCGCCGCCCTTGAGGTAGTAGAAACCGGGATTCGTGTGCCAGCCTTCGGGACCGTGCCCCATCATGAAAGCCGTACCGCTGAGGGGTTTACCTATCCAGCCGTCGTCTATGAGCTTGCGACAGGTCTGGGTACCGCCGCCGAGAACGGTATCCGGAGCGGAGCCAACGAGAAGCTTTTTCTTTTTCGCCTTCTCAATGATTTTCTTAGCATCGTCGCGGTTAAGAGCGAGGGGTTTTTCACCGTAGACATGCTTCCCTGCGTCAAGCGCACGGTGAGCTATTTCGGCGTGAACTGCTGGAATAGTCAGATTGAGGATTATTTTTATCTTTTTATCGGCGAGAAGCTCTTCGACCGTAACGGCCTTGCAGCCATATTCTTCGGCACGTGCTTTAGCTGCATCCATATTAAGATCGGAGCATGCGGTGATATCGAGCATCTTGAAGGTTTTGGCCCCTTCAAAATACGCCTTGCTAATCATGCCGCAGCCGATGACACCAACTTTAACTTTTTCCATTTAACATTCTCCTTTGGACACTGTTACATAATTTTTTCAAGGTACTGGATACTGCGTTTTACATTTTCGACCATGCAGCCTTCGCCGGAATCCTGTTCGACGAACCAGCCGTCCTTGTCGCCGATGACCTTCAGCACGGCAGGAATATCCATAACGCCTTCACCGAGCGGCTTGAACGGTGTTCCGCGGCTGCCCATGCCGTCCTTGAGGTGTACAACGGGACAGCGGTCGCCAACATCGTTAAGAACCGTTACAGGATCAAGCTTGCCGACCTTAACCCAGTACACATCGACTTCCATGATAACATCTTTGACAGTCATATCGAGAAAATGGCGGTAAGCGGGCTTGCCATCGACAATCTGCATTTCCTGATCGTGATTATGAAGACCAATTTTAATACCGTATTTCGCGGCATTTTCCGCGGCTTCGTTCGCCTTCTCGGCCATTTCCTTTATCGTGTCGAGCTTCGCCCATGGTTCAAAAGCACCGAAGCCGGTCAGAAGATATTTGCCGCCGAGCGCTTTTACAGTGTCAAGGATCTGGGTTGCGTTTTCGCCGACAGGCAGCTGAGCGTGACAGCTAATCAGACCGAGATTGTTGCTCCTGAAAATCTTCACCATATCGACGGGAGTCATTCCGGCCGGGACACCCGCTGTTTCGACGGCGTTATAGCCCATTTCGGCGAGTTTTTTAATTGTTCCTGCGAAGTCGGCGGCGAGCGCGTCCCTTACGGAGTAGAGTTGTAAGCCTACGAGTCTCTTCATTTTTCTTTTTCCTTGTTTTTATTAAAAACAGACTTCCTACAGGGAAGCCCTTCTTATAAACTGCGATTCGATTTTCATGAAACACGGTTCCGGCATTTTGCCGGAGAGGATTTCGGCAAGCATGTGAACAGCGGCGGTACCCATTTCCGAACGCATCTGGCGTATGGTGGTCAGAGCCGGATAAAGAACGCCGGAAGCGTCATCGTCATCACTTCCAGCCACCTTTATATCATCGGGTATCTTTACATTGTTTTCCCAGCAGTATTTGTAAAAGCCACCCGCCATTCTGTCGTTAGCGAGAAAGACGGCGGCATTTTTTCCTGCGGCTTCGGGGATAATGGAGGCGGCGGCAACATAACCTGATTTTCTCGAATAATTACCCTCAATAACGTTGACGGAGGGAAACTTGAACTTTTTCGCGGCCCGTTTAACGGCTTCGAGTTGTGTGACCGCGTCATCGTAGCGCAGGTCGCCGTGCACAAAATATAAATCGGAACCTTCAACACTGGAAAGAAGTTTTTCAATGGCTGACACTGGCGAACAGTTCACCGACGGGAAACGGTTGTCCGCTGAATGGCTGCCCACTAGAACGAACGGAATATCTTCATTGTGAAGGGCTTCGGGAAGACTATCCCCCGCCTTCAAGCCGGCAATAACAAGCCCGTCAACCGCCTTCGTGGCCACAAGTTCATGAAGTTTTTCGATGTTCGCGCGGGCATCGCTCTCCAACGGTATAATAGTGACGTTGTAGCCGTTTCGGAATGCCTCAGCAACCACGGCATCAAGGATATTTGAAAAGTAGCTCACCTGAAATGTTCCGCGCACATCCACGCTGAGAGGGACAGCATATGCCATCTGAAAACTTTTGTTTGACGCCAGGCGGCGCGCCAGCACGTTGGGCTTGTAACCGAGCTGGCTGGCAACTTCGCAAATATGGGCAATCGTCGATTCCGGCAGGAGGTCAGTCCGCCCGGAAAGAGCCCTCGAAACGGTTGACGGTGAAACCCCGGCAACTTTGGCTATGTCTTTTCTTGTAAGCGCGCACATTGCTTATAAATTCTCCCAATGCACCCGAGTGCATAAGCGAGAGTATAAAGCCTCTTCGAATGAAAGTCAATAGTCTTAATCAGGACTTTTCGATGGAAAGTATCGAGTACACCCCGGCGCCCGTTTCGCGAAGCCTCATAAGGAAGGCCTCACTGCCGGGCCCAGAACAGCGCACATAATATATTCTACTTTCGGTGGGATATCTCCAGACTTTATTTATGCGCGGGGCCACTATCGATGTAAATCGCGAAAGATTGGCTTGTCCTATTTCCTTCATCTGAGGGGGAAGTCCATCCTCCCAGTATTCCCTGATTCCTCCGTCCCCCTTGCTTACGTACTCATCAGCAAACCCTGAAACAAACGCCTTTATTGTCGAAGTCTTTTCAAAAGGCACTTCCAGCTTCGGTAATGAACGTACCTTTTTCCCTGAAAAAAAACCTGCGAAATAAACGGCAAAGGCTACGGCAAAAAAGAAAACAGAGAAAGATGCCGCCTTATGTAAAAGCCTCACCTTTCTGGTTCTTTCGCGGTGAACCTGCATGGCGAGTTTCATGTCCGCACGCCGGTCAAGTATTCCGAGGCCAATGCCGACAAAGGTCCTTCTGAGCATGTTCTTTTTCCTTATGGAGTCAAGATGCTCAGGAACAGTCAGATTCTTCCGTTTTCCATCAATCCAGAAGCGCCGAAGCTTAAACTCATACTTGTCTTCATTCCGGACTGGATCATGATTTTTTTCGCCGTGCATGACACCCCCCTGCCTTAATGCGGGATTAATTTGGATCAAACAACTCATTACTGTCCGGCCCGAACCAGCCGAGATTCTCGGCCTCCAGAGAAGGATCAGAACTACCTCCGCCATAGGCACTAGAGAAGGTCATGAGCTGAGAATCGACATGCCCGTCAACCCAGCCGACGTTGGCATGGTCCCGATGCCGGAAATGAATAGATGATGTCATTCGCGTAGCGGTTGGTTTATCGGTTGAAAGCTGAGCCGCGGTCGCACCCCACGTGCTGTAAGGGGCTTCTGTATAAGAATATTCCACAATAGTGGTACCGTTAAGATAAGCTGTATCGGCGAACATTACCGTCTCTGACGACTTTTTTATCGAGGCCGGCGACATACCTTTATTATAAGCAGTCATCCATGTAGAACCATTGTACCCATCAATGTACATCGTAGAGCCGACCCCGTAGTTATTATACCCGTAGCCGCCACAGCCGAACTCAAATGAAGCGGCAGTCAGCTCGGACGGAAACTTCGCACTGGGGCATTCTTTTACCTTTCCAGCCTGTCCGAGGTATTTTACCAAAGGACCGCGGGTAGGATCATAGGCTGAATTCGCGTCATCGCGCTCGCCGTGCCAACGCTTATTATTATCACCGAATGGATTAGCGGAAACAAAACAGTTCCACGTATCGGCATACATTATATTGGCCTTCGTCAACTGTGTGAGATTGCTCATGCACGCGGCCTTTCTTCCAGACTCCCTCGCGTAGTTCAATGCAGGAAGCAAAAGCCCCACGAGAACAGCGATTATACTGACGACAACAAGCAGTTCAATGATTGTAAACCATCTCACCAACAACGAATTACGGAACTTGCTGCGTCCCCCGACTTTTGCGGATAACTTCATTTTTTCTCCTTTAACATTTTGCGACACGCGCACAAAAAAACTGCCGACATCTCCTAGAGACATCGGCAGCAATATGTGAAAACAAAGCATCCACATTATTCGTCGGTGATCTCACACGCGGAGACATCCCACTGTTCAGCGTTTCTTCCAGAGGTCTGGCTTGCCTTTCGGGCTTACAGTGGCGCGACCGCTTCCGTATTTCACGGAATTCTCCGGCGAAACTACAAACATTCGTCAATTCTATTAATTGAAATGCCATTCCAAGCTTTGTCAACACTTTAAAGAAATTTAAACCTGACTTTCCTTGATTTAGGCAGCGAGCTGCTCTATATTTCAGTTTCCGAGGATTTGCTATTTCCTTATGTTCTTTAAATCACAATCAGATACTCCGGAGGAGAAACTCAAGATGAGATGTGTTGTTCTGGCATACAGTAATATCGGCTGTGCAGGCATCGAGGCCCTTGTCAAAAACGGTTTTGACGTGGCCGCAGTTTTCACACATTCCGACAAGACAAATGAAAACATATGGTTCAAATCAGTGGCTGAAACCGCTGTTGCGAACAATATCCCAGTCTTTGCCCCGGAAGACATCAACCACCCGCTATGGGTCGATAGAATAAAATTACTGAAACCCGATATGATATTCTCATTCTACTACAGAGAACTCGTCGGAAAGGAAATCCTCTCAATACCGTCCAAAGGCTGCATGAACCTGCACGGCTCTCTGCTCCCCGCGTACAGGGGCCGCTGTCCGATTAACTGGGTAATCGCCAACGGAGAAAAAGAAACCGGCGTAACTCTTCACTACATGACAGAAAAACCAGATGCCGGCGATATTGTCGCACAGAAAAAAGTCCTTATAGATGAAGCTGATACAGCACTCACACTTCACAAAAAATGCACCGAGGCCGCATCAGAATTGCTCTCTGAAGTACTTCCCAAAATCAAGGATGGAACTGCGTCAAAGACTCCTCAGGATAATTCAAAAGCCTCGTACTTCGGCGGCAGAACCCCTGCCGACGGCGAAATCTGCTGGGACAAATCAGCTTCCGAAGTAAGAAACCTGATAAGGGCGGTTGCCAACCCCTTCCCCGGCGCATACAGCTACATTGGCGACAGAAAAATATTATTGTGGCAGGCATCTATCGAGAATAAGATTTCCCAGAAGGATGCCAGGCCCGGCGATATTATCTCACGCGAACCTCTTGTAGTGGCCTGCGGTGAAGGCGCCCTCAAGATTGATGCCGGCCAGAAGGAAGGCGGCGTATTCATGAGTGGCAATCAGCTCGCGCATGAGCTTAATCTGGTGAAGGGCATGAAGTTTGGCGAAAAAGCATCGCTCACGATTCAGGCCAAACGCAAAAAACGGGTACTCATTCTCGGGGTCAACGGATTTATAGGCAACTTCCTTGTGGAAAGGCTTCTGCAGAGCGGCAAATACGAAGTTCACGGCATGGATCTCCATTGCAATAACATCATGTCTCTAATCGGCAGACCCGGCTTCCACTTCGAAGAGGGCGATATTTCAATACACCGAGAATGGATTGAGTACCATGTACGCAAGTGCGACATTGTTCTCCCGCTCGTCGCCATCGCAACCCCCATAGAATATACAAGAAATCCGCTTCGCGTATTCGAGCTTGACTTCGAGGAAAACCTCCGCGTCGTCCGTTACTGCGCGAAATACGGCAAGCGAATCATATTCCCCTCCACAAGCGAGGTTTATGGAATGTGTGAAGATGACGAGTTCGATGAAAACGAATCAAAACTCATCCTCGGCCCCATTCGCATGCAGCGCTGGATATACTCCTGCAGCAAGCAGCTCCTTGACAGGGTTATCTACGCACTCGGCTCTCAGCATGGACTCAAATTTACGTTATTCAGGCCGTTCAACTGGATAGGCCCGAAACTCGACAGTCTTAACTCTGCCAGAATCGGGAGTTCAAGAGCGATAACTCAGCTCATATTAAATCTCGTTGAAGGAACCCCAATTCAACTCATTGACGGCGGCGAGCAGAAACGCTGCTTCACCGACGTTTCCGAAGGCATCGAATGCCTTTACAGAATAATCGATAACGCTGACGATGTATGCAACGGCGAGATATTCAATATCGGCAGTCCCTGGAACGAAGCTAGCATAAAAGACCTCGCACTCATGCTCGTGGAAAAATTTGAAAAACATCCGCTTCGCTCAAAATTCCCGCCGTTCGCAGGCTTCCAGGAGACAGAGAGCAAATCCTACTACGGCAAGGGATATCAGGACGTTCAGCACCGCAAACCGAGCATCAAAAATGCTCAGAAGCTTCTTGATTGGACACCAGTAATAGGCTTCGAACAGTCCGTCGAAAATACTCTCGACTACTTCCTCAAACAGGCAATAGAGTCAGGAGATTTCAGGCTTGAAGACTGAGCCTATCGCTCTCAGGATAGATGTCGATACTCTCAGAGGCACGCGGGACGGCGTTCCCGCTCTTCTGAAACTCTTTGACGAAGAAAAGATAAAGGCATCATTCTTCTTTTCCGTCGGGCCGGACAATATGGGCCGTCATCTCTGGCGGCTCCTGAAACCCACATTCCTTCTAAAGATGCTCCGCACGAAGGCGGCAAGCCTCTATGGATGGGACATTATCTTCAAAGGAACTTTCTGGCCCGGCCCCCTCATTGGAAAAAACTTCGGCGATATAATAAAGAAAAGCGATGCATCCGGACACGAAACATGTCTTCACACATGGGACCACCATTACTGGCAGTCAAAAATAGATTCGCTCTCGCCGCAAATGATTTACGATGAAATTGAAAGAGGATTTACCGCGCTCGAAAAGATAACGGGTAAACCGCCTGTATCTTCCGCAGTACCAGGATGGAAATGCACCGAACAGGTGCTTCTAGAAAAGGAAAAATTCTCGTTCAAATATAATAGCGACTGCCGCGCAAATATGATTTTTCTGCCGCAGGTTCAGGGAAAAACACTCACAACTCCGCAAATTCCCGTAAATTTACCGACCTACGATGAAGTCCTAGGCAAGAACGGAATAACGAACGAAAACTACAACAACCATATGCTTTCACTTCTTAAACCGGGCGTAATGAATGTCCTGACCATCCATGCCGAGGCCGAAGGAATTTCATGCCTCGGAATGTTCAGAGAATTCGTGCGCCAAGCACGTGAAAAAGGTTTTGACTTTGCCACGCTAGGGGATGTTCTGGATGCAACACAGAAACCCCTCCCCTCCGCCTCGATTAAACTCGAAGAGATTCCCGGACGAGAGGGATGGGTAACTACCGCATAGTTGCTCAGTTAATTTTCAACTTGAGGGCTTCTATCGCCTGTTCAAGTTCATTTATTTTAGCCGAAAGACGTTTTACTTTCTTGGGCATGGAAAGGCGTTCCATAAATTCGCGAGGGGTTTCGGCTGGAGTACCAACAACTTCCGAACCAGGACTAAGACTCTTCACAACGCCCGATGTGCCAGCAACTTTGGATCCGTCGCCTATCTTGATATGTCCGTTTATCCCCGCCTGAGCGGCTATTATCACGCCTCGCCCTATCTCGGTACTTCCGGCAATCCCGCACTGCCCGATCAGAAGTGAAAATTCACCGACCGTAACGTTATGCGCCACATGGACAAGATTGTCGAGCTTAACACCGTGCTTGAGCCATGTCTTGCCGAATCTCGCTCTGTCTATCGCACAGTTCGCACCGATTTCCACATCGTCATCAATCTGGACTATCCCTACTTGTGGAAGTTTTATAATTCCCTGCGGCCCTGGCACAAAGCCGTAGCCATCGCTTCCGACTGTAGTCCCTGAATGAATAATTACCTTGTTTCCTATAATGCATCTTTCTCTTACTGAAACATTTGCGTAGATAAGACAATCGTCACCCACCTTGCTGCTCTCTCCAATATAGCAGCCCGCATTTATGACAGTATTTTTGCCAATGACGGCATTCGCATCAATAACGGCGCAAGGCCCGATATAAGCGCTTTCCGAGACCAGTGCGGTCTCATGAACGACAGCCGCCGGATGTACCCCCGGCTTAAACTTGACGGGTTCGGGAGCAAATATCATTATCGCATGAGAAAAAGCGAGTTCAGGCCTGTCGCAGAAAATATACCCTTTACCTTCGCGGAGCGGGGAATCAAAATCTCTGCCGACAATAAAGACGGATGCTTTTGACTGCTCCACCTGCGACTTGTATTTCTTGTTGCCCAGAAAGGATACATGTCCTTCCGAAGCGTCAATAAGCGAATTGATCCCGCATATTGAAATGTCAGCATTACCCTTAAGCTCGCCTTTGACAAGCGTTGCAATCTCCTGCGCCGTAACTACCTTGCTCATGAATAGTCCCTTTTTTTATTCTTAAATTTTATTTGCCTGGCTTCTTAGCGGCCGGTGCGGTCGTTTTATCTTTTGCGGATGTCACCGGGCGCTGACCACGATTGAGTTCCTTGATTACCCCTTCAGTTATGTCTATAGAAGGCGAACTCAACATTACAACCGGTATATTATTAAGCGTTTTCCCTGACATGTCAAGGACAATCGTATAACCTTCGAGCGCACAGCGTTTCTGGATTTCAGCCTTTATCTCGGCAATCAGCTTAGCACGGGTTTTTTCATATTCATCACGCATGTGATTTTGCTTTTCTCGTTCATACTGCTGGATTTCAGCACTTTTTGTCATGAGCTGGCGATACTTGTCCTGGGCAAGCAGTCTTTTATTTTCACGCTCGGTCTCGCTGAGCGCGACACTGAGCGAGTCATCGCGTAACTTCTTGTATTCATCTTGAAGCTTGGCCAATGAGTCCTTGAGTTTCTCCGCGTAATTTCGAAAAATGTCGGCCTGCTTCTTGAGATTGGCATCGCTAATCTTGGTCTTGTAATACTCTGTAAATACTTTATCCATATCGATTACAGCGATTTTCTGATCGGCAGCAGAAAGCAATCCCGCCCCCAACAACATAAAAAGAGCCGCCAGCATATGTTTCATTATAATACTCTCCATTTTTAAAATATACTTGAATTGAAATGCTTATAACAGTACTCCTTAAGATATTCTCAAAATCCTGAAAAAAAATGGGGGAAACTGAAATGAGCTTAAAAAAATCAGATTCAAAATTCGAGAAGAGGCTCTCACGACTCTATGGAGAACAAAAGGCCCATAAAACTTCTGAAAAAATAGAGAAAATGCTCCTCAGGAAAAAAGAAACAGCATCCCCCTACATTTTTACGGAAAAAGACAGCATCCTCATCGTATATGCCGACCAGCTTTCAGATGGCAAAACCCCTACACTTAAACTACTTAAGCAATGCCTCGACAAATACGGCCATGGCCTGACAAATACAGTCCATCTCCTCCCGTTCTATCCCAGCTCATCCGATGACGGTTTTTCTGTGATCGACTATAAAAAAATCGATCATCTTTGCGGTTCATGGAAAGACATAAAATCACTTCAAGGAAAATTTCGATTAATGTTTGATTCTGTAATCAATCACATCTCAGTAAACAGCAGATGGTTCAAAAACTTTCTGGAGGGGAAAAAGACTTCAGGCGATTTTTTCATAGAAAAAAGCGATGGGTTCGATTCATCTAAAGTATTCAGGCCAAGAGCGCTGCCACTTTTTTCAAAATTCAACACAAGGAGTGGCGATAAAGAAATATGGACAACATTCAGCGCTGATCAGGCAGACCTCAATTATGCCTCGGCTGAACTCCTCGTCGAAATAATCAAAGTCCTTCTATTCTATGCAGATAAAGGGGCCTCGCTTTTACGCCTCGATGCAATTGCATTCATATGGAAAAAATCAGGCACTTCATGCGTCCATCTCAGGGAAACTCACTCATTGATAAAGCTTTTCAAGGAAATCCTGAGGGAATACGCTCCAGATATGAAACTTGTTAGCGAAACAAATGTACCCTACAAGGAAAATATAAGCTACTTCGGCAACGGCAGAGACGAGGCCGATATGATATACAACTTTTCCCTGCCGCCTCTTCTCGCCCATGCGCTTATAACTCAAAATACCGCAAAATTGCAGAAATGGGCAGAGACCCTCATAAAACCACCCGAAAAGTCCACATACTTCAACTTTACGGCCTCCCATGACGGGATTGGACTTGTTCCGGCCAAGGACTTTCTGAATGAAAAAGACATCGAACTGCTCTGCAAAAATTCCATTTCCAAAGGCGGATTCGTCTCAATGAAGTCTGTTCCGGGTCATGACGCCACACCTTACGAGCTCAATATAAATTATTTCGATCTTCTTAGAGACGCTGATGACTCTGAAAAAGAAGCTCTTGACAAATTCATTATCTCGCAATGTGTTATGCTAACTATGCCGGGAATCCCAGGAATATACTTTCACAGCTTTTTCGGGTCGCACAATTATCAGGAGGGAGTCCGACTGAGCGGAATTAATCGGAGAATCAACAGAGAAAAATTCAATTTTGATTCATTCATGAATGAGTTGGGAAACGATAATTCAGAAAGGAAAAAGGTCTATACACGCTTCAAGCATCTTCTACAAATAAGAAAAAGGCTTCCACAGTTGAATCCATACGCCGATTTCAGCTTCCCATTTGTATCCGACAAGATATTTGCAATATTGCGAAATTCCCCGAAGGATGGAAAAAAACTTCTGGCGCTCTTCAACTTTTCAAAGAAAATGGTGAAAGAGTCCGCCTTCTCGCTCCGAGGTCAGCACATCGATCTGATAAGCGGAAAAAAATATGAAGGCCGCCTTAATGCCTGGCAGTCGGTATGGCTTGAAATCTAATCCTGCGAAGACAAAAAAAAAGCGGATCTTAAAAAAGATCCGCTTAGAAAAATAATCCGGCATCGTGCTACTCTCCCACAGTCAAATATGCAGTACCATCGCCGATGAGGTCCTTAACTTCCGTGTTCGGAATGGGAACGGGTGTTTCTCCCTCTCTATAGACACCGGAAAAAATATATGAAATCGAAGAAAAATGTCTAACCAACAAATATTTACCGAGCATTAATCCTTTTTTCCATAAGTCCCTTTGCTGACCTATGGAAGAAAAGGTGATTAAGCCTCACGGCTGATTAGTACTGGTTAGCTTAATGCATTGCTGCACTTACACTTCCAGCCTATCAAGGTCGTAGTCTTCAACCTGCCTTCAGTCACTATTACGTGATGGGATATCTAGTCTTCGGGTGGGCTTAGCGCTTAGATGCTTTCAGCGCTTATCCTGTCCCAACATAGCTACCCAGCAATGCACTTGACAGTGCAACTGGAACACCAGAGGTTAGTCATTCCCGGTCCTCTCGTACTAAGGAATGATCCCGTCAAATATCCTACGCCTACGGAGGATAAGGACCGAACTGTCTCACGACGTTCTGAACCCAGCTCGCGTACCACTTTAATCGGCGAACAGCCGAACCCTTGGGACCTTCTTCAGCCCCAGGATGTGATGAGCCGACATCGAGGTGCCAAACAGCGCCGTCGCTATGGACGCTTGGGCGCTATCAGCCTGTTATCCCCAGAGTACCTTTTGTCCGATGAGCAATGACGATTCCACTTTCCATCACTGGATCACTAGGTCCTGCTTTCGCAACTGCTCGACCTGTCGGTCTCACAGTAAGGCGCACTTATACCCTTACGCTCCACACACGATTGCCAACCGTGTTGAGTGCACCTTCGAACTCCTCCGTTACGCTTTTGGAGGAAACCGCCCCAGTCAAACTGACCATCTGACACGGTCCCCCGCCCGGTTTCACGGGTCAGGGTTAGATATTCAACAATTCAAGGGTGGTATTTCACTGATGGCTCCACCGGTACTAGCGTAGCGGTTTCAAAGCCTCCCACCTATACTACACATGAACAACCAAATACCAATATCAGAATACAGTAAAGGTTCATGGGGTCTTTCCGTCCTTCCGCAGGTATCCGGCATTTTCACCGGAATTACAACTTCGCCGAGATCCACGTTGAGACAGCGCCACTATCGTTACACGATTCGTGCAGGTCGGAACTTACCCGACAAGGAATTTCGCTACCTTAGGACCGTTATAGTTACGGCCGACATTCACCGGGGCTTCACATCAGAGCTTCTCCCATTGCTGGAATAACCCCTCCGTTTGACCTTTCGGCATTGGTCACGTGTCACACCCTATACATCCTCTTAAGAGTTAGCAGAGTGCTATGTTTTTGTTAAACAGTCGCAGTGGCCTCTTTGTTGAAACCGTCCTTAGCTCCGGGAGTAAATCCCTTTACCAGAACGGCACCCCTTCTCCCTAAGTTACGGGGTTAATTTGCCGAGTTCCTTAACGTGGTTTCTCTCGCGCACCTTAGGCTTCTCGCCTTACCTACCTGTGTCGGTTTACGGTACGGATACCTTATT
>MHBG01000071.1:0-1389 GCA_001804785.1 Lentisphaerae bacterium GWF2_45_14 | reverse complement strand
TTCGCCTTGTGCCGAAGCACTCAGCGCCTGTTCAGACCTCGGATTTGTGTCAAGTGGATTTTCCTGCCTGACATCCTGCGTCTTTAGACTGGTAAATCAATAACCAGCTCACTTAGCATACTGCACCCCTCCATCGCTAAAATAAGGTAGTACAGGAATATTAACCTGTTGTCCATCGACTACGCCCTTCGGCCTCGCCTTAGGATCCGACTAACCCTGGGTGGACGAACCTGCCCCAGGAAACCTTAGGTTTTCGGTGACCGGAATTTTCATCCGGTTTTTCGCTACTCATGCCTGCATGGTCGCTTGTATACAGTTCACGCTCAGTCACCTTTACGCTTTACCCCGTATACAACGCTCCTCTATCGCCGTAAGTAAACTTACGGCCCGCAGCTTCGGTTCTGGACTTAGTCCCGATCATCTTCGGCGCAAAATCACTCGACCAGTGAGCTATTACGCACTCTTTAAATGATGGCTGCCTCTAAGCCAACATCCTGGTTGTTTTAGCAACTTCACATCCTTCAATTCCACTTAGTCCAGATTTGGGACCTTAGCTGGCGGTCTGGGCTGATACCCTTTCGACTATGAAGCTTATCCCTCACAGTCTGACTCCTGTGATAACATTTATGGTATTCGGAGTTTGATAGTTTTTGGTACCCCGGTCAGGGCCCTCTAACAATCAGTGCTCTACCCCCATAAACTAAATTCACAAGGCTAGCCCTCAAGCTATTTCGAGGAGAACCAGCTATCACTGAGTTTGATTGGCCTTTCACCCCTAACCACAGCTCATCCAAACGTTTTTCAACACGCACTGGTTCGGTCCTCCACTCCGTGTTACCGGAGGTTCAACCTGGCCATGGTTAGATCACTTCAGCTTCGGGTCTACTCCATACAACTAGTCGCGCTATTCGCACTCGCTTTCGCTTCGGCTCCACCCAAGGTTTAACCTCGCTGTATAAAGTAAGTCGCAGGCTCATTATGCAAAAGGCATGCAGTCACCCCTAAGGGCTCCTACACTTTGTAAGCACATGATTTCAGGTACTATTAACTCCCCTAACGGGGGTACTTTTTCACCTTTCCCTCGCGGTACTAGTTCGCTATCGGTCATCGGATAGTATTTAGCCTTGGAGAGTGGTCTCTCCGGATTCGAACAGGGTTTCACGTGTCCCGTTCTACTTGGGATACTCATAGGCTTTCATTGGTTTTCGTTTACAGGGCTATCACCTTCTATGGCTGCTTTTTCCACAGCATTCAACTAACCTTTGTCTTGCCATGACTGAGTCCCGCAACCCCGGACAGTAAACCGTCCGGTTTAGGCTCTTCCACGTTCGCTCGCCGCTACTTGCGGAATCTCTCTTGATTTCTTTTCCTCCAGGTACTGAGATGTTT
>MHBG01000070.1 GCA_001804785.1 Lentisphaerae bacterium GWF2_45_14 | reverse complement strand
TTTTAGCACCATCGGATTCCGGACTGTATTCAAAATTTTCATTAACAAAAGAATATTCTGTCATATATAACATTCTGGCAAATTTATAATTCACAATATCATAAAAACGTTTACTTTTGATAAAGGCCAGATCTGACTCGTTTCCTCCGAAAAGCGAAACTGTGAAAAGCAGAAATAAGACAAGATGAAGCTGTGTTTTGAAATGCATGAGCCACTCCCGTTGTAAGTATGCACAAATAAAATATCACTGGGGGATTGGTTTACAATCGTCTTATCTGGTTATGTAGGCGACGGTGATTATCGGCATAAGGGGGATTTCGACCGTCCTGAACGCTAAAAGCGCGGGAACTACCGCGAATATCGTGATAAATTCGGCGATAAGGGCGTATCCTGGAACTTCTTTATTTTCGTTTTTCATTTCACATGCTATTTTATGTTTTTCATCTTTTCCGGAGAGATAAATAATGGCAGATAAAAACATAAATGCAAGGAAGAAAATCATAGAAAGCTGCGGGAGCGTAATAGTTAAAGTAGGCACAAGGCTGCTTACTGAACCTGCGCTGATTCCGCTGCTTGTTTCACATATCACCAAGCTCAGGGCCAGAGGAAAGAAAGTCCTTTTGGTGTCCTCGGGCGCTGTTGGCCTCGGTATCAAGACGCTCGGGCTTTCGTCCAGACCCAAGAAACTTGCCGCGGTCCAGGGACTTGCCGCCATCGGGCAGAGCAAGCTTATGGGCCGTTATCAGGAGGCGTGCGAGGCAGAGGGATTTATCGCGGCGCAGTTGCTTCTTACCATGGCGGACCTTCGTGACCGCAAGCGGCACCTGAACGTGTTGAACTGCATCAACGAGCTTTGGGCCCGAAATGTCCTTCCCATTGTAAATGAGAATGATACGGTGTCCGTCGATGAGCTTAAATTCGGTGATAACGACATTCTTTCGGGCTTTATAGCGACGATGACCAAGTCCGAACTGACTATAATATTGACCACCACGGACGGTTTTCACGAGATGAAGGACGGGGAGATAGGGCCGCGTATCCCGCTCGTCGAGAAAGTCACCAGGAAGCTCTACGGTTACGCTTCCGGTACGGACAGCAGTGTGTTTTCCATCGGCGGAATGCGTTCGAAGCTCAAAGCCGCTGAAATGGTCACATCATTTGGAGAGCATCTCCTGATTGCTGACGGCCGCGACCCTGGAATAATGGACAAAATACTTGCCGGCGACGATGTCGGCACGCTTTTCCTTCCGCTTCAGGAGAAAATGCAGTCACGTAAGAGATGGATAGGATTGTTTTCTCATCCCCGCGGAAAAATATTTATAGACAAGGGGGCAGCTGAGGCCCTTCTCAAAAAAGGAAGCAGTCTGCTGCCATCCGGAATGGTCGGGGCCGAAGGTCTTTTCAGGACGGGCGACCCCGTGGAGATATGCCTCGAAGGCGGCGAACTTGTGGCCCGCGGCCTTGCGAACTTCGGTTCCGCCGACTGCAACAGGATAGCCGGGCTACACAGTTCGGAGCTTGAGAAGGTGCTTCCCGACGCGGGAACCGTGGAAGAGGTCGTTCACCGCAACAACCTATTTGTATACAGTAAAAACGAAAGCTGACGACGGGAGACAGGAAATTGCAAGAAGACAAGTCCAGAATCAACTGCCTGAAGTGCAGATATTTGAAGATAACTTGGAATCCGCTGTTTCCAAGGGCTTGCAAGATGTTCGGATTCAAGGGCAAGGAGCTGCCGAGCGCTACGGTTTTCAGGGTTACAGGCAAGCCGTGTCCATCATTTGAACCGGTTACAAGAAAGAGCGAAGACAACTGAAGTTTATGAAAATTTATATAAAGACTTACGGCTGCCAGATGAACGAGCGCGACTCGGATTCGGCGGCTGCTTTCCTGATTGCGGCTGGGCATGAACTCGTTGACAACGAGCAGGATGCGGATGTACTCATTTTCAATACGTGCAGTGTCCGGCAACAGGCCGAGGTTAAGGCGATAGGCAAGCTCGGAATATTGAAAAAGCTTAAACGCGTCAAGCCGGACATAATCATCGGCGCGATGGGCTGCATGGCCCAGAACAGAAAAGAGGAACTTTTCGAGAAGGTGCCGCATCTGGATTTTGTGCTCGGTACGGAGATGTTCCATCTTCTTCCTGAGACGATAGATTCGATTGCAGCCGAAAGAGGACATCTTATACATACGGGCTTTGACGATGCGGTCATTCACAAAATGGGAGCGCGGCTTCCTGTTTCCAAAGGGAGCGTGTCTGCTTTTATCGCCATAATGCGTGGATGCAACCGCTTTTGCAGTTACTGCATCGTGCCTTACGTGAGGGGGCGTGAGAAGAGCCGCCTTAAGGATGATATAATCAGTGAAGCACGTTTACTCGTTGAGCGTGGCGTAAAAGAGATATTCCTGCTGGGGCAGAACGTTGCGGCTTACGGACTCGACAACAGTGCCGCGCCGTCGGATGACGAGGCTTCTCCTTTTGCTGAGCTGCTGGCCGGGCTTAATGACATAAAAGGTATTTCAAGAATACGCTTTACGTCTCCGCATCCGGCGTACTTCAACGACGCTCTGATTGACGCGATGGCCTCGCTTGATAAAGTATGTGAATGCCTTCACCTTCCGCTTCAGTCGGGTTCTGACAGGATGCTGAAGGTAATGAACCGCCCTTATACGGCGGCCCGTTACATGGAAGTAATAAGGAAGCTTAAAGCTAAGATACCTGATATCAGTTTCTCGACCGATGTGATAGTCGGCTTTCCCGGTGAAACGGATGAAGATTTTGACGCGACACGGAAGCTTATGAACGAAGTTGGTTTCGAGAACGCTTATATATTCAAGTACTCGCCGCGCAAGGGGACGAAGGCGGCGGATATGGAAGATGACGTGCCGACTCATGTCAAGGAGGAGCGCAACCAGATACTTCTCGCCGACCTTTCCGCCAGGAGTGAAGCTTCCAATGCCGCCTTTAACGACCGGACCATTGAAGTTCTTGTTGAGGGCGTGAGCAAGCGTAACGCGGCGAGAATGTCGGGCCGGAGCCGTTCCAATAGGGTTGTTATTTTTGATCCTGTTCCGGGCATTGGCCCCGGCGACATTGTGAATGTACTGATTGACAGGACTAGTGCGGTCAGTCTTTTCGGAAAACTTGTGTCATAGTCGGATGTTTCCTAGTTGAAATATGCGCATAATCCCCTATATTACCGTTTTCGGTCCGACTCTGAAAAGGCCTAAACCACAGGCGGCTAAATCATGAGAAGTTTGTTATTTGTTTTTGCAATCATAATCCTTTTGGCTATGACTCTGTATTCTGACGAGTCGCCAGCGGCAGTCCCGGCGGAAAAGGGAAAATCCGGCGAATCAGCCGTCGCCGACAAGGAAAAGCCTCAGCCCGGGGCCGAAAAGATATCTCTTGACGGGGTTAAACCCTCAATCAAGAATGTTGCTTTCGAGCTTGAGAAGCTACTTAGGCCCTCCGACTTTACAAAGAATGTTATGAAGACTTACGCCGCGCCAGCCTATCTTAAGATAATCAATGGGAAAAACGGCAGGTCCACCCTTATATACCGCTGTCGTTACGCGAAGTCCAAATCAATACTTAACGGGCTGGAAAGTGTGGTCTCTGCGACGGGCACGGTGGAGGAGTCCGAATCTCAGAACCTTATTATAGTGAGCGACGCTGCGGAGCACATGGAGGATATTAAGACCGCGGTACTTTCTCTGGACATTTTCAGCCCCCAGGTGCTTGTCGAAGCGAAAGTGGTGGAAGTCCTGCTTGGTGAAGGCCAGCAGCGTGATATTGATGTGACCTTTAATCGTCATGATGCCAAACAGAACCTTAATTCGACTACCGGAATTTCAACAAATACTTCTAATATCACTAGCGGCGAGGATTTCAACTGGTACCCCTATATTTCAGGCGAAACGGGCGATTCCGTCACAAAAAATCTCAATACGACTATAAAGTGGCTGATATCCGCCAACGACGCGAAGGTACTTTCAGCACCGAATCTTATCGTTTCCCTTAATGCGACCGCAAGTATTGTCACCGGGCAGGACATTCCCATTCAGACCATTCAGGTGGTCTCCGGCTCGACCACGACCTCGACCGAGTTCAAGAGGGTCGGCGTCACCCTTAACGTCACCCCAAAGCTTATCAATGATACGACCGTTTCTTTAGAGGTGAACCCGCAGGTCAGCAACGTTCTGCGCTATGAAAACATTACGCAGGGCGATGGTTCCTACCCTGTCCCCGTTATCGCCATAAGAAACATTCAGACAGAGCTTACTCTGGGCGACGGGCAGATTATAATGCTTGGCGGTCTCTATTCATATACCGAAAAGAAAAATGAGGAGAGGACACCGTTCCTCAGCGACATACCCTATATAGGAGAGGCGTTCACCGGCAAGAACGAGACAAAGGAGCTGACTCAGCTTATATTCTTTCTTAAGATAAGTATCCTCTCCCAGGAACAGCTCGACAGCGGCATCATATACGATCCGGGCCGCCAGGCCGAGACAATGAGAAAAGTCGGCGACCTTATTCAGAATGCTCCACAGATATTCCCCGATAAGAACAAGCTCGGTATTGAGAAGACAAAAGACGAGCTTATGGACGCGGCGGGTACTGTGCGCTTTGAGGAAGCTATTTCCGGAACTCCTAAAGCGGATGGAAATGCAGGAAAGACTTCCGATGGGGCGTCCGGCAAGTCGGAAAAGGACTGATTAATGGGCAGCAAACTCTTCAAGGCATTTATTATCCTTTTTGTTCTGGCCCTTGTCGGCTGGCTCCTGTATTACTTTGCAGTCGGGAAAATCAAGGAGAGAAACGAGAAGAAGTCCAGCAGTTCCGTCCCCGACAGGCTTTACACTGTCAAAAGGGGCGATCTTGCCATCGGTATGAAGTTCTCCGGAAACGTTAATTCCAGGAATAAACACAAAATGTCACTGGAGGCGGCTTTCCAGACAAAGCTGTTATGGATCATCGACGAAAATAGCAAAGTTAAAAAGGGCGATGTAATCGCGAAATTTGAGACGGAAGAACTGGACGAAAAAATCGAAACCCTTAAGTTCGATCTTGATGCCGCGGAAAAAGAAATAATGATAGCGGTAGAGGAACAGAAGATTCTTGACAGTACCAATAAGGCACAGATCCGTTCATCCGAAGACAAGGTACGGGAGGCCGAGGACGACTGCCGGAAATATTTCAAATTCGAGAAGCAGAAGGAGCGCGACAAGCTTGATATTGCTATCCAGAAGGCTGAAAAATCACTGGACGAGGCAAAAAAGGCTTACAATGAAAAACTTTCCGCATATACAAACAAGAGCTTCAATAAGCAGACAGAGGAGGCCGAATCTAAAAAGCAGCTAGCGGTTGCTTACAAGGAGGTTGAGAAAGGCCAGACCGAAGTCAAAAGTGCTGAGCAGGACCGCAAGGTCTTCAAGCGTTACGACTTGCAGGACAAGATAACCGAGCTGGACAATAAGCTTGAGCAGGCTAGGCTTAACCTTGAAAAAGTCAGGGTCGAGACAAACTCTTCCAATATACAGAAGAATAAAAATCTCAAGAACCTGGAACTCAAAAAGAAAAAAATCGAACAGGATCTCGAGAAATATCTTTCATATATCCCGATGATGACACTGAACTCGCCCGTGGACGGAGTAGTCATTTACGGAGATATTGATCAGCGCTGGGGGAAAATAGATGTAAAAGTCGGCATGGACATTCGCCGAAAACAGGTGCTGCTTACGATTCCGGACATGAGCGACCTTGTTGTTGAGTTTGACTTGCCGGAGCAATACCGTTCCAGAGCGCGCGTGGGAGATCGTGTCGTAATAACCCCGGAATCGATAAAGGGCATGAAGCTCGAAGGAACTCTTCAGTTGATAGCGTCCCTGCCGGTAAATCAGGTAATGTGGGACAGTAATTCCCCCAAGATATATAAATCCATCATAGACCTTAAGACGCAGGAACCCAGGCTTGTTACCGGGATGAGCGTTGATCTTGAGGTGATTACAAAAGAACTTAAAAACGTCGTTTTTATTCCGGTCGAAGCTGTCTTTGAAGAGGGAGGCGCATACTACGTCTATAAAAAAACTCCGATGAAGCAACGCAAGTTGAAAATTGAGATCGGTCCTTCAAATGATGACTATGTGACTATTACAAGCGGGCTCAATGAGGGCGATGTGGTGTATCTCTATATGCCGTTCAGGAGCAATCAGGAGGGGTGACATGGGGGGTGCCCCGGAAGAAACAATCGTAAAGTTTGAGGATATAAAAAAATCCTATATGATTGGAGCGCAGGAAGTCCCCGTGCTTAAGGGGGTAAGTCTCTCCGTGGAAAAGGGCGAGTTCGTTGGGATAATGGGGGTATCCGGTTCGGGAAAGTCCACGATGCTCAATATCCTCGGGCTTCTTGACGTTCCCACCGGAGGGAGATATATCCTTAACGGCAGGCTTGTTGAGAACCTTTCAGACGACGAACTAGCCGAACTCAGGAATATATCCATAGGCTTTATTTTTCAGAGCTTCAATCTCTTTCCGCACCTCTCGGTCGAACAGAATATAGAGGTACCTATGGTGTATGGGGAAATTCCGAGCCGTAAGCGCAGGGAAATCGCAAAATCACTTGCCGAAAGGGTAGGGCTCGGACACAGGCTGAAACACAAGCCGTCAGAACTCTCTGGGGGCGAGTGTCAGCGAATAGCGATAGCAAGAGCACTCGGCAATAATCCAGCTTTTCTCCTTGCCGACGAACCAACTGGCAACCTTGACGAAAAAACCAGTCATGAGATATTGGAGCTCTTTCACGAACTGCACGCCAGAAACCAGATGACGCTGGTCATGGTAACTCACAATATCCTTCTGGAAAAGGATTTCGATAGAGTTATATATCTTAGAGACGGACGGCTTTCCTCAAAAGACGAATTCAGGGGGAGCGGCGGCTGACATGTTCGTACACGATCTTTTCAAACTTTCATTTCACAACCTTCTCCTTCACAAGATAAGGTCTTTTCTCACATCGCTCGGTATCATCTTCGGCGTCGGCAGCGTCATTTCCATGCTCGCTATTTCCGAAGGGGCAAAACGGCAGGCACTGTCCCAGATCGAAGCGCTCGGAATTGACAAAATAATCGTTTACTCCAAGCCGGTGCCGCAGGTGGGAAAGGACGTGAGTGACAGTTCGACTCAGAGCTTCCTCGAAAGCTACGGGCTTTTGAGAAAAGACCTTGGTCATATCAAGGACATGGACAATGTCGCGACCGTTACCACCTTGAGAAATACCCGTAAGAAAATATTGCGCGGGACAAAACAACTGGATGTGATCCTTGTTTCGACCTCGACCACCTTCCTTCAGGACTCAGGCTCTGACATCACCAATGGACGCTGGCTCAGTCCTGCCGATGAGGCCCATTCCGCCGCCGTTTGCGTGATTGGACGCAATGTGAAGAGAAAACTTTTTTTCCTGGGTGAGGCGGTGCTTGGAGGAAGAGTCAAGGTCGGAAATGCCGTCTTCAAAGTCGTGGGGATCATGGAAAACAATTTAGGCACCCAGTTTCCTGAGTTGAACAGCCCTAATGATATGATTGTCATTCCGGAAAGCACGTCAAATGCGTTTTTCGGGTTCAGCTCATTCCAGAGTGAGGGCCGCCGCCGGTTTCAGACGACATATGTGGAGGCCGACCTTTTTATCGTTAAAGTGCGGGAGCTCGAATATATCGACGATACGGCAAGAAGGATTGTATCATTCCTTGAAAAGTCGCACAGTCGTGATAAAGACTGGGGTGTCACCGTTCCGCTGGACCTTCTGAAGCAACGTGAGCAGACTCAGAATATCTTCACCATTGTAATGAGTTCGATTGCCGGAATCTCTCTTATAGTCGGCGGGGTCGGCATAATGAATATCATGCTGGCCAATGTCTATGAGCGGCGCAAGGAGATCGGTACCAGGCGCGCACTCGGCGCTAAGAAAAAAGACATTCTTTTCCAGTTTCTGATAGAGACGGTTTTTCTTACGACGCTTGGCGGAATGCTCGGTATAGTCTTGGGCATAGGTATTTCAGAGGTTGTTACAAAGTATGCGGCATGGCCTACTATCTATTCGGTGTGGAGCATAGCCATCTCGCTGTTCATCGCGTGCTTTGTCGGAATAGTCTTCGGGACATATCCCGCTTGGAAGGCTGCCCAGCAGAATCCAATAGATGTCCTTCGCTCGGAGTAATCACGGCAGATATATTTTATTTGCTTTCTGAATCTGAATCGCCAAGATACCTGTTCGGGATTAGGTAATTTTTGACATAATCGCCCACCGAATCCTGAAGAGAGCGACACTCTTTTGCGTATCCGAAACTGCGAAGCTTTCCCATCTCGGCTTTTGTATAGTACTGATATTTATCTTTGAGGTGCTCAGGCATTGCCACGTATTCGATGACCGGCTGCTGGTTTACAGCGGAGAAAACCGCGTTCGCAAGTGAATTCCAAGTTTCCGCGCGTCCGCTTCCGATATTGAATATGCCGTTTATGTTTTTGTTTTCCATGATGAAAAGCGCCATGTCGACGGCATCCTTTACGTATAGGAAGTCGCGCATCTGATTACCATTCTGATATTCGGGGATGTAAGATTTGAATAGTTTTATCTTTCCAGAATCTTTCACCTGCTCAAAGGATTTGATGACAACACTGCGCATGTCGCCTTTATGGTATTCACCCGGACCGAACACATTTGTGAATTTAAGTCCCGCTATCCTTTTGAGAAGGCCTTTGTTTTTTGCCCACAGATCAAAGATCTGTTTTGAATATCCGTACATATTCAGGGGACGGAGTTTTTCGAGGGATTCTTCATCGTCAACGAACCCGTTCGCGCCATCACCGTACGTAGCAGAACTAGAAGCATAGAGAAAACGGATCGAGTTTTTGTCTGCGAATTCGGCGAGTTCCTTGGTATAGGCGAAATTATTGTCCGCAAGATATGAGGCGTCCTTTTCCGTGGTGGATGAACATGCGCCGATATGGAGTATCGCCTTAATCCGGGCGGGGTCAAACTTATTTTCAAGAATGAGTTTTCTGAAGGCATCTTTTTCATGATAGTCCGAGAACTTCAACGCTCTGAGGTTCTTCCATTTTTCGGAGGTACCCAGATGGTCGACGGCGATGATATCTTCTATTCCGCGCTTATTGAGAGCCCATACTACGGCACTGCCGATAAGCCCGGATGCTCCTGTTACGATATACATTTCAAGAGTTCTCCTCTATTCGCTGGCCGCGTTTTGCTTTTGATTTACACCCAAGCCGGGAATCGCTTTCAGATAAAACGCCAGCATTATTGCATTTTTGGTTATTTTCTGGGCATCGGAGCCACGCTGCGTTTCGCTGCTGACCTCGACAGCCGCCTCCCAGCAGTGGAATGTCCTTATTATACTCATCCTTGCCTCGCGCACATAGCCCATTTCAAAGTCATAGTATACCTCCCATTTGCCTCTTGTCTTATCATCAATCGGGATAGGATATTCCATGCCTAAGCTTATCGTCTGTTGTCTGGTGTTGTAGTTTTGCAGGAAGTAGCTGCTGGATTCTATTTCGGTGTATGTACTGCCCATCGAATAAGCTGGGTTTTCTCTGTACGCGTCGATATAATTGTAGGAGGCGAAGACTCTCAGGTCTTCCAGTATGCTGTAAGAAATGGAGTTTCTCCAGCGGTTTATCCACGAGCCGCTGATTCCCGGTCGTCCGTCCGGTAGTCCTGCTCTGTAGGCTTGAGCGTCGTGGTCACCGTTCCTGCCCGTATCAAGTATGAGCTGGGAATTGAGGGACAGCCCGTTTGCCGGAGTGAAGGTAAATATTGTTCCGAGGTCTCCTAGATTTTTAAAACCGTCCTGTTTGGTAAAATGGTAGTCAATATAGTTTTCTATGCTCATCCATTCATAGATGGTTTCTTCGCCATAGTTGCCATACCGGGTCTGGAATCGGTTTTTCCCTCCGATTCTGACGAAGTTAGTGTCAGCGATACGGTCGATATCGTCAAAGTAGAAAAGCTTATCTTTATCGAATGTCGGGTTCGGGATGAACGTATAATTTGTGTACGGTACGAAGACGTGCCTGACACCATCGATTTTCCAGAATGCGTTTTTGACATCGCTCCAGGATCTTGAGAACTTGGAGTTTGCCTCTACCCCCATCTCTCCGATGAGCCTCGTCTGCCAGCGATTTGTCTGGTCATAATTTTTGACATTGCCTCTGGGGTTTCCATCCAGCTCGTCAACATTAAACATCGTTTCAAGGTCGCCCAGTCCTATTTTTGTCCTGGAACTTTTTGAATATGAAGTCAAACGTCCGCCCATTCGCGGGATTATGTTTATGTTTTCAAAGAGTTTAACGGGGTAGTAGAACATATGCAGTGTATCGAAGCGGAAGGCCGCGTAATCTGCAGGGTCTATAAGGTTTCCCGCGGTTCTTGCCCTGTCATAGTCACGCCATCTCATCTTGAGGTTGGCGGCGCTGGTTTCCCCTTGATAATAGATATTTTTAAACAATTCCTGACGCGGTACGTCTACGCGAAATTCAGGCAGCCGTTCCGTTTCTGTATTGAAATAGTTGACTTTAGGCCGGACATAGAGCGAGGCCGAGAAGCGGTCGAACTGATACTCCAGTGCTGCGAATGTCGGAGGCTGGGGATCTTTATAATACCTGTCCTCGTAAAAGTCTTTCAGAAAATTATAGTCGCTTATCTTCTCGAACTGCCCGCGGAAGTCGAGTCGCGGCGTGATGTGGTTCAGGTGAGAGAGTCTCATGTCATAGCGGTAGGTAGGGATTGTGAACCTTGCGGTAGCTTCCTTGACCTCGGCAATGTCATCATCCTCGCCTGAGGCACCGTAGGGGGCAGTGTCCCTTATCCCGTAAAAGAAAATCTCGCTGCGTGAATTTTCAGTATTTACTTCAGTATCAGAACCGACAGCTACGCCTCGGCCGGTGAAGTAGTCAAGCATCACCGTGGTAGTCGCGTCGGGATAATCTGAGAGCCTGAACTTCTTGGAGAGTTTTATGAAGTAGCCAAAGTCGCTGCTGTGCCCGCCTGAAACATTGAAAAGGCCCCAGTTCTCGTCCTTCGGCTTATAGAAAATTGGTGCCCACATGACCGGGACGTTGGCAACTTTAAATATACAGTCGTAGGCCCAGATAGAGTGATCGCCAAGGTCCGGATTATAGGCGTTGAAGCTCTTCTTGCCTTCGCTGCTGTATGGGAAAACCTTTACTTTCCCAGCCCCTATCGTGTAGTGGGCATTGTCTTCTGTAAGGTATTCGCAGGAAGAAATCTCCGCATCATTTACCTCTATTACTCCCGATGCGTTTCTTGTCGCATATTTCCCTTTTATATAGTAAAGGTCTATGTGCGCCTGGAAATCCTGGAACTCGAGAGCCCCGGTACTCATATTGCCTACGATTTTGTGCCCTTTATAGTATCTTCCCTCTTCGAATATCCTGACTGTCAGGAGCTTTTCGCCGGTCGCGGTCGTTTGAAAGCCTTCTATCCTGACCCGTTGAAGGGGATTTTTAAGAAGTTCCCGGTATTCGCGTAAGGTGGCGGACCGCTTATTCTCATTGCGTTCAACAAGCTCGACATTTCCCAAGGCCTCCAGGTCTTTTGTCGATAAATTGACTATCGCTTTGTCCGCTTTTATGATGTAGTGCTTGTAGCGGATCAGAACATTGCCTGACGCGATTACGTTCTTTCCCACGAACTGGAGTGATTCCGCTGACGCGTCTATATCTTCGAGCCCGCTCTGTCCTTTGCCTCCGGCCTGCGGCGCAAGGGCAGAATCAGAGAAAAGCCCCGCTGCGCGAAGCATGCCCGCCGGAAGAAGAAGCAAGACCGAGAAAAATACTATTGATGATATTAATTTTTTTAATCCCAAAACCTGATTGTCCCTGAATTATCGTGAAAGATTTAACAGTTTCCCCTGATAACAAAGGAACGAATATAACCTGCTTGGGAATAAAGTAAAAGTTATCTTTTCGAAAAGATTTCAAAAAGTTTGGCTTCCGTGGCCTTCGTATAGAAACCATTATTACTGAATGTTTCTTTTAGTCCCTCTCCCATCAATGAAATTTCCTGAACCGGAGTAAGTGGCATGTCTTCGCAAGCCGGGAATATCACGGTTTTTCCTGGAAATTTGGCGTTTATAACGGCATCAAGACCCTTTTTCAGGTCATTCATCCCGCCGATTGCCGCCAGAGCGGTCACAGGATTGAGCTTCCCTTCCTCTACAAGGCGCAGTGTCGCCCTCAGATGACTCGTGAGGCTTCCGCTGGAACCAATGAAACGCATCCCTCCCAATGCTATGCCTTTGACATTTAACGCGCCTTCCTTACCTGCCGGAATCCCGGCAAAGATGTTCATCAGTCCGTCTTTTTTTAGGAATTTAGAGCAGGAATTCAGAACAGGGATGACCGGTACAAGCATTATTATGTCGTCAAAACCGTCAGGCGCGAAGTTTCGGACTTCCTCTTCAAACTTTGCGGGTGATTCAAAAGACGCGGGATTGAGAGTCTTGAACTCTATATTCCTTTTTTTGATGGTATCGGCAAGAAGCTTTTTAACGTTTTCTATCCTTACATTGTCCATGTCAGACACCAGAATCCTCGACGGCCCGTCTTCCGACTCTACCGCCAGCTGTGTGTGCATCTGTCCCATCGCGCCCGCTCCGCCGGGAAGCCAGCATGTCCCGCCGCGCTTTATCTTTGACCTTACATTCCTGCCGTAGGCCGCGGAAAAGTCATCCCCGGCGCTCCCCTGGTAGAACCAGCCTTCATAATGTATCGAGCCTGCGTCGAACGCCCATGCTTCATCGGGGTATTCTCCCATAAAGCTGATTGCCGCGCCTCGTTTGCCGGTCTTTCCCAACACTTCAGCATTTTCCCGTTTCAGTGAACAAAGGAAAATATCGTCAAAACGTTTTCCTTCCGGAACTGAGCTCAGTGCCTCGAACTTTGCCGATGGAAGCTCTTTTTCAAGGCTTTCGACAGCTGCGCTTGAGAGGTTAATGGTTGTAACAGTGGCGGGGGCATTGTTTTTCAAAAGCTCGCCTGCCTTGTAGATTTTCTGATTGCCCGCTTCGGTCGCGACAAGAAGGTCTCCGCCTTTTCTTGGTTCTTTCCTGTTTTCTATCATGTAGCTGGCCTTGACGCAGGTCCAGGGTTCCATCAGCGCCGCGACGGCGGAGGGGGTATCGTCGGCTATCGGAAGCAGGTAGCAACCCTCATCGCCGTTTAATATTCTCTGATCTATTTTGCTGTACTGGGCCATACCGCCGTCGATGGCGTAACCATAGGCATAGCCTTTGCCTTTTACATATATATC
The DNA here is from genome assembly GCA_001804785.1 of Lentisphaerae bacterium GWF2_45_14. Lineage (GTDB taxonomy): Bacteria > Verrucomicrobiota > Lentisphaeria > Victivallales > GWF2-45-14 > GWF2-45-14. The sequence continues at coordinate 608 of MHBG01000070.1, read as the reverse complement.
TGCCTGGATTATGAAGCGTTGGCCTTCCTTGAATTCTTCTTTTAGCTTGTCCCCTACTTTTATGACTGTCATTACCGCCTCGTGCCCTGGGATTACCGGGTCGGTGGCGAGGTCTTTTGATATCACTCGCGGGTGCTCTTCCCCGGCGCGTATCAGTTTAACGTCCGAGAAACAAAGTCCGATTGCGTCTATTCTTACGAGCAGTTCATCATTATTTATAGAAGGGACTTTTACCTCGCAGGGCTGATCATTTTTCCCAAGTTTTTCCATTCCGGCCCCGAAGAGCGGCCACGCCAACATTTTTTCCGGTATCGCAGAACCCATTTTCATATCTCCTGAGTTTGTTTTATAAATTCTCTTTCTTGCATTATATTTCAAAATTCTTCAAAGTCAAGCAAAATCTATCAAAAACTCAAGGGGGAGTCAAGCGGCGCTGTTTTCGATGGTCCCGCCAAAAGTCTGCGGCCTGATAAAATTGCAAACATGAAGGCTCTTTAACTGGTTCGCAGGGCTCCATTCTTCGATTTATGCCGCGAGTAAGTTCTCAAGAATTACGAAGCATCGTTGCAAGGAGAAAGATTTCACAGCAAAGTCTGTTTGAATTGATT
>MHBG01000069.1 GCA_001804785.1 Lentisphaerae bacterium GWF2_45_14 | reverse complement strand
GTCCAGCACCTGCAGATAATCTTTGCCGGAGGAATGCCGCAAGCCGCGCCCCAATTGCTGTAAAAACACCGTCAGGCTGTCCGTGGGCCGCAATAATAGCACCGTGTTCACTTCCGGGATATCCAGGCCCTCGTTGAAGAGGTCCACGGTAAACACAAACTTTACAACACCCGCTTTCAGCTCCCGCACCGCGCGCTTGCGGGCATCGTCAGGCGTAGCGCTGGTAACGGCAACAGAGTTTATCCCCCGCTCTGTAAGCTTTGCCGCCATAAATTCGGCATGCCGTATAGAAACACAGAAGCCGATGCCTTTGGTGCGGGTCAGGTCGCCCAGCTGGTAGCGCTGCAAGGCGTTTAAAATGGCGGTTACACGCGTGCCGGCCTGGCCGGCGTCGTCCACATAGGCCTGCTCCAGCGCGCTGGTGCTGTATTTCCCCGCCTGCCAGAACCTGTCGTCTTCCACGCTTACAGGGTCGGAGGAGCTTTCCCCGTCCATGCGCTCGGGGGTGGCGGTTAAGCCAAGCAGGATCCCGGGCGAGAAGCCCTCAAAGATCCCCTTATAGCTGCCGGCGGGCGCGTGGTGCGCTTCATCCACAACTATATAGTCGTAGAAACCGGCGCCCAGCTCTTGCCAGAGCTCCTGTGAATTAGCCGTTTGGATAGTGCAGAAGAGATGGTCTTTAGTTGCGGGCGTACCATGCGGCCCGCCCATGCGCACCCCGAAGTCGGGTTCCTTCAACACATTGCGGAGCGAAGCCAGGCTTTGGTCAAGTATCTGGTCCCTGTGGGCAAGAAACAGCAATTTTGGCCTGCTGTTGCCGTTGGCCCGGCAATAATTTTTATAATCCAGCGCGGCAATTATGGTTTTGCCGGTGCCGGTGGCGGCCACAATAAGGTTTTTAAAGCACTTGCGGTATTCGCGCTCTACCTGAGGATGTGTAGGTGTTTAAAGGAAGGTGAGATTATTATCGACGCTGTCCACCGAGTTTCCATTTCTTGCCCTTATCTCCGACTTCTATTTTAGAGATTTCTTGGAATTTTGCAATTTCTTGCATCATTTCTATTGGGAGAGAATCACACAGGAGCATTTCAATATTCTTAAGCGGCAGCAGGCCGTCACACTTATTCATAAAATTCATCATCGCATCAGAATTCACAAAAGCCATTATTCTGCGCTCGAAGGGAGCTTGCAGAATGACCGAAGCGTCAACGTGAAGTTTTCGGGTCCCCCCTGGCTTGAGCGTATGGCTTGTTGAAACGAGCAACCCGATTTTCTCATCTCCAGATACGCCGTCAAATGCAAAACGTGCAAGCGTACCATCCGTTTTCTCTCCCACGGCTACCCGGCGCGGAGACAATGGCACACCAATCTTTGCTGAAACCCATTTAACAACATACGGCTCAACAACTTTTAAGAGATATGAAGCGTCGGCCATAGCTTATCTTCCTAAGTGCTATTTTTTATGCGGCCCTAGAAACTTGTCGCCGTTATAGTGAATGAGGTGCTCCGGCGTATCGGCAATCCAGACTTCTGTTTCCCAGGCAATTTCAGGGGCATATTTGCGAAAAGTCGCCCTGTCCAGGAAGGCGGTAACATAAACGATATCCGTGGAGCATTTCCGGGTCAGGCGCTTAAGCTCCGCCAGTCTCAGCGCGTGAATCGGCCCGGAAGAGTGAACAGCCTCGATAAGGAAAAGCCAGTTCTTTTTCTTGCTGTAGGCGATCACGTCCGGAAGTTCTTCGTGCGCTATCTTAAAAAATGAAAGCTGCTCCAGTTTTTCTTTCTCAAGATGCTTAAACTTATCAGAACTGTCACCCACATAAAGCACTTCTGCGCCGAAACCGAAATTGGGTAAAAACTTTTCTATAACAGCTTTTTGCAACTGGTTGTGCTCGCCGGGACCAAAGCTAAGCGTCTTTCCTCCGGGAATTACTACCGGGATGGTTGTTATTTCCCGCTTAGCCGCCAAGCGTGCATGTAATGTGCCGGTTTTAGCAATCAGCTTATTTACGATATCTTGCCATGCTGAAGTGCCATATGCGCGCACAGCCTCTGCGAATTCTGGGTTAAGGGCGTAGCCCCTTGTAGGATTGTTAGTCGATGCAGTCGGATTATTGGCGCTGCGCTCAATGATCCCCGCTACGGTCATTAACTTTAGATCCTTCCTGCGGATATCGTCATAAGAGCCGCTGGAAATCTGTTCCCCGAAATTGTTATTAATGTAATCGATAATCTGGCGCGTCTGGGGAGCCCGGCCGCCGCCGCTTTGCTTCGCGTCTTTCCACTGGCTGCCGCGTTTAAGATCGGCAACGGCCAAGAATGCCATCGCCATTTTCTCCAGCCTCCGCTGCGTCAAGTTCTCAAACGGAATTCCAAAAGCCTTAAGGATATCAAGGGCACCGTTAATCAGATCTCTAACGGCGGCCGGCTTGGAGCTGGCGGGAATATAGTCGTGCATTGGATACCTCTTGTTTTTTCTGTCAGACGAAAACAGTCCGGGCTGCGTTTTGGTTCTGCGGCTCATGATTTCGGCGCTGTCATAGCGGAATTGAGAATCAAGATATTCTTTTACAGATTTCGCGATCGCCCTGGCAAAAAGCGGAGGAACGGCGTTGCCTACCTGGTAATACTGAGACGTTTCATTCCCCTCAAACTTAAACCAGTCGGGAAAACTCTGTAGCCTGGCGGCTTCGCGCACAGTTATTCGGCGCCTTCTCCCGTCCGGCAAGAGTATGCGGTGCATATCGCCGGTTGCCCCAGCCAGGTTGCGGCAGGTAAGGGTTCTGGCCGGCCTGTCCAAATGCAAATCCCTAGGAGTAATGCATTTTGAGGATTTCTCATACTTGGCAACATACTTATCCATACTGGGGGTAAGGAATTTAGCGTTCTCTGGCACGGAGAAAGCCATTTCCTCCAAAGCCTCGCCGACTGAAACCAGCCGGTTCTCCTCTTTAGGGAAATTAAAGTTCCCGCGATGCCCTACAACTATAAGCCGCTCCCGGTTCTGGGGCACACCGTAATAGGCGACTTTTATCAGCCGGTGCTCAACAATATAGTCCAGGCTCTCCAGCCGGGAGAGAACCTCGTCTAGGTAATGCTTGTTTTTATACAGCAGTCCCCGGACATTTTCAAAAATCCATATATCCGGATTTGTCTTCTGGACGGCATCAATAAAAACAGGGAAGCCGTCCCTAGAATCTTTTAACCCCTGCTGGTTTCCGCCTACGCTGAACGGCTGGCAGGGCGGACCGCCGATTACAATAGGAACCCGCGGGTATTTCTGGCTTTTCTCCAGCCGCACGCAGTGGCATTTGCCGGCAAGATTGGCGTTATACGTATCCGCGTAGTCCTGTTCCATCTCGTAGCCGACTGTCTTTATGCCGCAGGATTCAAAACCCAGGGATAAGCCGCCGCAGCCGGCAAATAAATCGATAGCCTCATACTCAAACTTCTTGGGTATGCGCAGTTCTGAATTAATCCGCTCTGCAAATTTCATAGCTTTAACCATGCTCTGTGATGCCTTACCTTTTTAGCTTCTTTCTTCTCACTGCCAGAGCTTTCTCTACCTTTAAAACGCACTTATCCGTGTTCTTGGTTATTGCCTTGCCCCAAAACCGCAGAACTTTCCACCCTTCTTTTTTTAAGCCTTGGCTGACTTCTTTATCCCGGCGGATATTGTTCTCTATTTTGTTGTGCCAATATTTCTTATTGGTTCCGATACGGCGCTTCTCTTTGTCCCAGTCCTTGCCGTGCCAGAACTCGCTGTCACAAAAAACCGCTACCTTTTCCCGCACAAAAGCAAAATCAGGCTTACCTAGGACATTCTTTGCGTTCAGCCGGTACCGGAAACCCTCTTTAGAGAGCGCCTTACGCATTGTCTTCTCTATTCCGGTGCCGGAAGCCTTAATTGCCTGCATATTCCGGCGCCGCTGGGCTTTAGTGAGGACGTCCATCAGTGATATGTTACATCTTTTGAAAAACCAAGACCAAACATCCTCATTTGCTATAAAAAGTATAGCAGACCAACCCGACAAGGGGCTGTCGGGTTCCTTTATAGTATTTTCTGCTTTTTAAACGCGGCCTGTCAGGAAGGCACCTTAAGACTCAAGTTCTTTTGCACCGCAGTCTTTTAAGAACTCCCAAATCCCGTCATAGAATTCAATGTTCCGTGTTACATCTTCTCCTGTGAGATCCCCTCTCGGCACAAAAATGACTATCCCCTTACGCGCCCTGGTGAGCAGAACTCGATATCCGTTCTTAGCAACGTCAATAAGTTTGTCTTTCTGCCAATCTCCGCGGGATAGTTTATACGCAGCCCATTTACCATCCTTGCGGCGTAGGTCTGCATCCCAGCAGACTACACAGTTGTCTAACTCTAGTCCCTGTATGAAGTATTGATTTTGAACTGTTTCTAATGAATTTGATGACCTAACATCGCTGCTTGGCGCTAGCATCCAGGGCGCAATATCAGGTTTATAATCAACAAATAGGCCTTCGGCAGCTAACCGCCTTGCTTGTCCGGATGCGATAAGCCCTGACCGCTGACTACCGACTGTGTGAAACTTGGCCCATTTTCTAGCAGCCTCAAGACTTCGAGTCAGCCAAATTGTGTTCGTTTTCTCTGCAAGAATATTTGCCAATGATTGTGCTGCTTTCGAATCTCCATCAAGCACAGCGCTAACCCATTCCTCAACTTTGGCATTACGGTAGTAGCGCATCGACTGATGAAGATGTCCGTTTTGCAGCGAGCTGCGGTTTGTATGCAACGCCCACTTCTCGCGATTTGTAAACTCCGCCAATTCAAGCGTTTTGTCCCCTATTGAAAACGTCCATCCATTTCGCTCAGCCGCATCTAGCCAAGCCACAATGCCGCGCTCGCCGCTATTGATTGCCTGGTTGTGCCCAATAAGCGCAACAATAACTGCGCCGCCTGTGGGATACGCTTTTCGTTGTACAGAAAGGATAAGGTCAGCCTCATGATCAGTAAGCTGTTCCCCAAGCACCCTGCGGCCTTTCTCATATGTCCGCTGCGCTTCATCAAACACCAATACACGGCCGTCTTCCTGGCGATGTGCTTCGCCGCGTTTTCCAAGAAAGTTGTGCGCTTTAACAATCTTGAAATTTGCCGCCCCTGTTACGAATCTTGCATCAGCATGACGGTATCCAGTTGGCGTCCATGCTGTGGCGTTTCGCCCTTGGGTGCGATAAGACTTATCGAGCGCTTTATTTAAAACCTCAACCAGCGGCGCATTGCCGGTGACGAATACTGATCCGTCAGCATTGTTCCCGCGCATTACAATATCCAGCCCGACAAGCGTCTTCCCTGCGCCTGGCGCGCCAGACAGGAACACAATATGATATTTTCCTTTTACCAGAGCGGAATCGATGTGCGCACGAATTTCCTTAACGCTTGCCTCTATTGCTGCTTTCGGCGCAGCATGTTCTTGAATCGCAGCAACATCGTGATTCCCATAAAGTGAGAGCGTTGCATCCAAAATGGATGATGAGGGCCGAAATGGTGAATCGATCCAATCTGTCAGCGACACCGTCTCATACGAACGGCGATACTTTAGTCCGAGACGAATCGCTTCGTGAAGTGTATTTTTATCGCATTCCAATGGCTTGTATGCCAAAGCAGGCCAACTGTGCCCTGCGAGCCCTGTCCATTTAACAGTCGAAGACACTTTCCCTTCCGTCAAGGCAAGTACAGGGACAACTATTGCGCCATTCCCCTTACACCAGTCCTGAGTGACCCGATGAAACTCAATCAGGTTCACCGCATAGTTCATTACTTGGTCACGATCTGCGCGCTGAAGTTTTGAGCGTTTGAATTCAATTACGAATAATGCCCCGTCAGAAAGCAGCAAACAATCCATCCGTAAACCGCGTCTGTGAAAATCATATTCCAGGATTACATGGCGGACAGCCTCGCAGCCGGGTGACATTAAGGCTTCGCGAATAATCGGGATGCGTTCATCCAAGCTCTTCTGTAAAAGGTTTACACTTTGCCGCCACTCTTCACTTTGCGCGGCTTCAATTTCCAAACTTTCAGCGACAGCGCGCCCGGCAAGCTGGTTTGCGATCTCATCACTGGATTTCCCAAGAAACTCAGTACGCGTACCGCAATACCAGGCCGGGGAATGTCTAGGCAACTGATGTGATGGCATGTTGATGTTCTCCCGTAAACTATAATGTTCCTGACTTAGCATTTGGGAATCGACTCGTCTAATTCGCCGCTATTTGCATAGGAGGAGACGTCTGCGTCTTTTCCTAAATTCCTCTCGCAATCTAATTTTAGCCCGCATCATCCGCGCAGTATTTTTGCACTATTTCACTAATTCTAGAGAAAGTCGGAGTTTTGCTACCACTTACGATCGTGAGCTGTTTTTTCGCCCTGGTCATGGCCACGTACACCATGGACGCGTTTTCCCGTTCATTTAAATAATCTAAAGGGAAAACCTCAAGGTTCATGAAGTAAACCTTTTCAAACTCCAAGCCCTTAGCGGAATGGACGGTGCTTATAAGCACACAGTCTTTGCCTGCGTCATAATTCTTCTTTGACTCAGAGTCTTTTACAAGCCAATATGCTGGGATCTTGTAGCGTGCCAGGTATTCGGAAAAATTCTTGGTCTGATACTTGTGCGGGCAAAGAATGGCGATATCCGAATACGCCAACCCGGATTTTATGTCATTACAGATATTATCAACAAGATAACGGCCAGCCATATCACCGGGAACAACCACCACCACAGGCGGATTTCCCCCCGCCTCTTTGAACAATGTGGCGAAGTTGTCCTCGCCCACGTACTGCTTGAAAAATTCATCAGGATTCGAGTTCTGCACCAGCAGCGTGGCCGGGAGGATTATCTCCTTGGTGCTGCGGTAAGCCACCGGGAGCTTCCGCACGCGCCCAACGGCGTTGATGCCGGCGTCTTTATAGGTGAAGTTGCGCTTATAGATCTTCTGGTTTGGGTCTTCAGCGAGTATGATGAAATTGGTCTCCGGCTTCAGCAAAGCCAGCAGACCTTTAAGCCAGGAGTGATGGAAGTCCTGGCTTTCGTCTATAAGCACGGCGTCGTACCTGGGCGCGCCGGGCATGGCCGCCATTAGCTGTAGATGCTCACCCGCCAGGGCGCTGGTCTTCTCGTCGCCGTCACCTACGCTCTCGTGGTGAAAAAGATCGTCCGGCAGACCCTTATAGCCCAACTCTTTGCTCAGCTTGAATAAGAAGCCGTAAAAGGCCGCTATTTCCCAGTTGGGTTTGGCTGGCTTGGTGATAAAAATGTCGTTCAAGTGGGTGAGGTAGAAATCCAGCTGGCTTTTAAGGCTGTTGTTGAAGCACATCACCAGGGTCTTCCAGTCCGGGTGGGCCTCGGCTATGATCTTGGCCTTGGCGCACAGCACCAGCGATTTGCCGCTCCCCGCTATGCCGCGCACTATGGTGTGCCCGGAATCGGCTTTCTTGGCCATCTGTTCCTGCGTTATGTCCAGAATTATACGCCTGGGCCCGGACTTATAATTCTTGGTGAGGGTGATCTCGGGATACAAGGCGCCGCGCAGGGAGTCCAGTTCCTGAGCGTTCAGGGGCTCGTTGGGCCAGAAGGCTTGTTTGAAAAGAGAGCGGAGATACTTCTCCAGCGCGGGGCCGGTAACCGTACCGCCAAGCGGCTCAAGATCGTCACGGAACAGGAATTTATGTGGGTCTAACTGCTGCACAGCTTCCGGTGGCAGGTCTTTACGGCGAATCCTTGTGAAGGCCGCCACATAGGTTATAGGCAGCTTAAACGCCCCCTTATAGTGGCCGTCCTCCCGCAGCAGAACGTTCTTGGTCTGGAAAAGCTTTGCCAGTTCCCAATAGTAGTTCCTTACCTGCTCCAACGGGGACCTGACCTGTTTGCAGCGGCCTTCTGCACTTATTTCCCAAAAATCCTTGCCTATCCGGGAGACGGTCTCTTTCTCCCAGTCCTTAACCTCGAAGATGATAACGCCGAAACGCGGCAGGTATGCCACTATGTCGGGCTGATAATGATTCGGAAGATCTATGTTGTGCCAGATAAGACAATCGTCCGGCAGCGCGGTCTTGAGCTTATTAAGGAGATACTTCTCCCCGGCATTAATGCCGTAAGCCCTATCCCCTAAAGCGGAGTCTGGAATTACGATGGCCATAGAATTAGGAAACGGTGTCACCGTCTTTATTAATTGTGAGTTCTTTTTCTGACTCGTAGATAATCTTTTGCATTGTGTTTATAAAACCAGGGGAGCCTATCTTCAAGACATTTGCGACTGATATGGAAACTCTTCCGAGGAAAGACGATGATGTAACAACCAATGCGAATATGTTATCAGTAGAAGGTGCCATTTTAAGGACAATCTTATTTTCTTCAACATTATTACTATGCACTAACGATTCAAGATCAGATCCATGCGCAACACCTGAAGCATAGGGATAGAATTGGTCATAAGTCCTCTGCAAATTGCTCCCTGGAATCTTTTTGTCTAATTCGCTGGCTAAGTCCCTCAAGTTTTGCAGTGATGGACCTTTTGAGACAAAGACTTTCCACCTAGTTTTCACGTATTTTGTAATCCGCTCTTGATCTGAAGGCCAAAGCCGCGCCCCTGCTTTTCTATTTTCAGAATCGACTTCCATTTTGACATCATTTAAAATTTTCGCTCTATTGCCTGCCATCGCGCCCAATTCTGGTCTGTCCCTTCGTAGGGAGTTAATTTGTTTTTGGTAATTCGCAAAATCCCAAGCTATCCACCTTTGAGCGTACTGCGTTCTATCTGATGAGTACTCCAAAGCCAGGACATTAATGAAATTCTCAAACATTGCGCGAAGCTGCAATTTACCTTCTGATGCACACCCAAAGGATGCAAGTTTTACAGAACAATAATGCAACCGCATCATTCTTGTCAAAACAGGCAAAAGACACAAATGTTGCTGATTTGGGTTAGATATCACCACTGTAAGAAGCTCTCTGGATTTATCGAAAACATTATCTGCATATTCAAAATAAGATTCAAACTCATTGGCAATATTCAGGACAGCGACATCTTCATTAGGGAATTTCATATATTTACTATCCAACAGGCTAGAGATTACTAGCGGCCTCCATAGTAATGCAGTAAACCCTGTCCCCAAATAGCGTTCGCATTTTACAGCAATTCATGTCGGTGTGTGCATGGCGAGACACAAATCGTTTAGACACCGGCTGAACTGCCAGCAGACAACTTCTCATATAAATACTGAATCCGGCGCTTATTATCGGCATCAAGCTCTGGATGTGTCCAGACAGTCCACTGAGAAGCCACATATAAAGTATCAAGCCTTGACAAACATGATGTGCTTACTATTACACCTGCCAACCGATTAGAGAGAAAGTATTTTTCGAAATGGCGGTGATTTCTTACCAGGAAGTCTTGGTTTGCGCGTGTAAGCCAGTCCAGAACAACACTCTTGTCATGAGCGTGGAATATCTGATCTGCCGGCACTACTAAATCATCGAGGTTAAAAGCAGCAATTCCATAATGCGTCGTCTCTTTGATCTGGGCTACTGCTTCAGATAAAACATGCTGCACGTGTTTTTCTGAATATAGCCTCTTACATGCGACACCCAAAACATCTCCTTTATCCTCCCAGGATATATCCGGTTCCTTAAACTCGGCATGTAAACCCATATGAGTCATTTTATTCCACAGCTCTAACTCCCACAGAAAGCTTTTTCCTACATTTGGGGTGCGTTTTGTTATATCAAGATCTCCGTCAAGCAGTTTGTTTAAAAAGAACTCTGCCTTATCGTTTCCGTCTAATGGTAGCAAAGCTCCAGCAATTCGCTGGAAGTTAATTGCATTAATTATCATCTCTCCAGTAATTGTGTTTTTAGGCTCAGTCTCCCAGCGAACTTTTAAATCTTTGGCACCACGTATGCGGGTGGCCATCCTTGATCCAGCGCTTAATTGAATAGAATATTTTGAATACAAATCTTCCAGTTCAACTGCCATATCTCCAATGCGTGAGAAACTAGTCTTTACCGGGTTTTGAGAAAAATGCACATCTTTAGCTTGCACAATTATTCCCGATCGCAATTTTATCCAATGTGTTCCCATTTTTATTGACCACCATACTCGTGAATAAAATCTTGTTATTCTATCCATTTTAAAGCCGGGCGTATCCGGACAATATCCGCAATCTGCGGCGTTATAAAATATCCTCACGTGTCATATAGCCCACAACAGATCCTTTGGAAATCATGTAATCTAATATTACCAGGACATCTTGCTTTAATTTCTTTGTTTTTCGAATTCTTTCCCTGTTTCTATAAGCAAATTTCTTGATAATGCTTTCCAAGTAGTAAATCGTGTCGGCTTTAAGCTCCTCATCCGCTAAATTAGTATTTTTTTGTAAGGCATCTGAAATCCAAGAAACACCTTCACTTAGATATCGGCTTCCAATGCCATTTAATAGCCTTGAGATTGCATATAAGGTCGAAGGGCATTGCCCAATCTGTTTTAAAATATTCTCAAAGAACACGGCATCGGTGTCTTTTAAGGTATGCCATTCACTTATTTCTTCGTTCCAAGGTATCTGAGCAAAAAGATAACTGCGAATAATTTGCCCAATATACCCATATTCTTCGCCTTTCTTGCAACTGCCAACCACTTTTTTATTAAACAAATGCCAGACATGCCAAAAGACATCATGCGCGTTTATCGCATCCTCGGCCAATATGAACTCTCTAAACAAGTTCGCAAACACCTCGGAACTGTCAAATCTATCTATAAATGGACTAATATAGTTCTCGGCGTCCTCTTTTGAAGAATTCAATACAAGATAGGCCAATCTTTTAAGAAAATCATGCCCAACCCGATAATCTACTTTATCGGCTCGATTCTGAGAGGTCATTTGTTTGCTAAAAGTAACGATTATCTTTTTCGCTATATCTTTATGGGCAAGACTGTTGGCTTTGAGATGGAGTAACTGGAAAGCAGTACGCAAGATATCTAAGTCCAATTTCTCAACTACCCCTATATCACGTATTGATAATTCATTTTTCACTAACCGCTCTAAATCATCATCTTTAGTCGCAAGAAATTGTGTAAATGCTGCCCGCAAATCCTGATTGTAGATGCCTTTCTTACAATTTTCCTTACGCAGTCTTTCTCTGAACGTGTCCCATTCCGGGCTAAGGCGTAAGTATCCATATAGCAGGGACTGAGCATCTTCGAAGTTCCTTTCCCATAGCGAATATATTGCATTTATTGCAAAAACTGCAAAAGGGGTTCCGCTGGCATCAATAGGGTATTCATTAAACAGGAGGCAAAGCAGGAGTAGCTTTATTCGTTCCTTTTCCTCTGGAAAAGTTTCGAATAAGACTGGCAATACTGATGTTATTGATTTTCCCCCATCACGTGGCAATGTCGGATCATTGTTGACAAGGAATGAATAAGCCACCTTTAAGGCGTAGTCCTTGCAGAACGTTTTTTCCTCGTTTGAAAGGTGTTCCAAATAGTCTCTCAATAAAACGGAGCATATTTCTGAAGGGGCTGAATGATTGTATAGGTAGAAACCTTCTTGCTCTAGTGGCTCAAGTTCATAGGGCCTTTGCTTCTTTTCTGTGCCTAACTTTGAAATAATTTCCCTTAACTCCTTAAATGCCAGTTTTGGATTTGTCTCATATTTTTGATATTGCTTGTACCTCTCATCATTATCCATTTTATATGATGCCCACATGCTCAATGCAGAGTATTTCATGGATTCGGAAACTTTCCCCAAAAACTCTTCACTGTGTTCCTTCAATTTTGGGTCAATTTCTGGATTAAGATGAAAAACAATTCCCTCCTTGGTTTTTTCAGTGGCTATTTTCATTCTCCTTTTATCCATCCTGGCCAGGAAGAGTCGCCATGTCTTATCGTCATCGGTTTCTTTATCTGGGGCCGGCAATTCTTTGTAATACGCATCCAAAATCTTCCACAACATCTTTTGTCTGTTTTCTGATTCTTGTTCTGTTACTTCCTTGCTTCTGAACATCAGATATTTTAAGAAGATATGTTCTAGAGCTAATTTTCGTTGTGGCGCATCGCATGCTTTCAGTCGTTCACTATTGTATATTTCGTTCTTGGGGATGAAGCCTTTAAGCATTGAAAGAGAACTCTTTTGTGTTTGATCCAGCACGTACCTCGCCGTATCAAAATGGAATAATTCCTTGGTTCTAAAGAGAATCCTGGCAACATTAAAAGTCTTTTCTGGATATGCCAACACAATACTTGTAACGACTGCTGTAATGGAGGCAGATCTGGAATTCTTAAGAAGGTAAAGTAGCCAACTTTCAAGCGCTGAAGAATCAATATGCTCCCCAGTCTCAAGAAAATACTTTTCCAATGCCATGTGCATGGACTCTAGGAGATATGTCCCAACTTGTGTTCCCCTATACAAGCACCAGAGTCTATTACTAATCAGTTGTTTTATAGGTTTACCATCATCTATATGGACTTCCACCTCTGAAACTTCGCGCCTCCCCATATCAGATCTGGCATAACATTCCGCTGCCTTGTTTGTAAATTCCAATATAAATTTAATCGTTGCGGAGAGGGAAGACTGCAGAAGCCAGAATATCGGTGTTTGGAAGGAACTGGCCGGGAAATAATTGTGACCATCAGATTCAATATTAAAACATTGCTCCATTCCAATATCACTTCGACCATAACGCTCATCCGACCTCCTGGGAGTATATGACCAAAACATATCCGCTAACAGCAGAACATGCTTCGGAAGAGTTTTGGAGATAGGAATTCCTTCAAGTCTTTTCAAAATGAACTTCGCAAAGTCATAATATGGATCTCTATAGTTCTTCCATTTGTTCGCCAGTATTTCGTTTAGGATCTGCTCCAGTTCGCTTTTAATTGTAGCTGCTGAATTAGAAATAGTCTGAAAGACATGATTCTCTGGCTCCTCATTGTGAAAATGAACATCCTTTTTAATAAGCCATTTGTAATATTCCAGGGCAATCAATCCAGAGAATCTTGTAGCAGAACCTTCTTTGTTCTGGCTGCTCCAATCATAAATTACGGGCAAAACAAAACTTATGTTTTCAATGCCGATACTTCTCAGGTTCTCGTAGACAAATTTAATCAGGTTTTCCCACCCCGCACCTTTAGGAACTGTCGGAACATAATATGAGGCGTTTGGATTTATGTTGATTATCCCCAAGCGTCTAAAAAAAGCCAAATCTATTTCTTTGCAGGCAATTCTCAATAAAAATGTTAATTTCTTAAGCAATTCTTGATTATTTGCTAACAATTCAGTTTTAGCAAATTCAAAGTATTTTGCTGAATAGTCTGAACGCAAGACGGAAACAAGAGCTTCATCTTTCCAGAATGACGCAATCTCACTATCTTTGAGAATATCTTGAATAAAACTCTTTATTTCCCCGTTATGCAGCAAAAGTTTCTCTGACAACCACTTTCGAAATGCCCTGCGCATGGCCAGGGGACTTCCAATGCTTAGAAAGAATGCTTTAGCGTTAGCTTTTTTTAGGAACCTGTCCTCAATAATTTTTTCTAAGGCCCACTCTTCGTAAATATCATGTGTAATAAAATAACCGTGCGGTGATTCATAACCTAAAATCCCGTCTTTTTGCAATTCATCCAAAATGCTTGATTCACAATCTGGATTTATAAAGAATTGCCCTTCTTTGACGTGTTCGAAAGCAGTTTTAAGAAAACACTGCTCCCTTGCGGGCTTGGCTTTTTCGATAATTCTGCGCCATAAAGCATTTTTAAAATCTGGATACTCTAACTCCGCATCTTCTCTATAAACTTGTAAATACTCATTTAAGTAAAAAGGATTTTTTATGAGTTCTAACAGCTTCACCGCTTTTGGGAGTAAAAAACTGTATTGTTCGGCCATCCTGTTTAATTCATTGAACTCCAGATTCTGAATATGTATGTTTATCGGGGCAATTTTGTAGATTTCTAAAAACTGGTAATTCAGTCCCTCTAGGTAGCTGTCTCTGACTGTAAAGATTATGCCCCAATTGTTTTGAACCAAAACAGACAAAAATTCCTTAAAAGGATCTGTGTTTCTCAAATCCATCAACTTTTCCGCTGAATCTATTACCGCAATATTTTTCCCCTCATTCTTGTGTGCATTTATAAAATCAATAAAACTATGGCCGGAAAATATTTCCTTTACATCCCTTAATTCAAATTCCGTCGCTTTGAAAACATAAACCGATGCGGTCTCTTTAGCCAGCGCATAAAACTTTTTTAGCAGTGCGGTTTTTCCAACACCTCCTACCCCACTTAGTATGACTACTCGCCCTACATCTGTTAATAATTCTTTTAAAACTATAGAGCGATCTATTTCTATCGCCTGGCCTTTAAAAACGATTTGGGTTTGTATTTGATTTAGAATAGCGTCTGTATGTGTTTTCTGTTCTTGAATTAAGTCCAGCGTACTTTTATCTAAACTAAAGAAATGTTTGGAAATCAGTTCATGACCGCTGGCGACGAAAGAAGACTCAAAATAACTAGAGGTTCTCCATTCCAACTTAATGCCTAACGTGTTGGAGCTATTTTCGACTTCGATCTCGCCTTTTGGTTTCTTTCCTTTGTTTTGGCCCCAATCTTGATTGCTATAAAATATAAGTCGTGTGACTGATGGATAATTTCTTTTTACAGTCTTAAGTGTCTCTAATATTTCTTTTTTGTGTGCCGACAGAGCTTTGTCATAAAATTTCGCCTGCCATGCAATCATTTCTCCATCTTTCTCGATTGGATTAGTTTCTATGCCGGACTGGTTTTTGTAGCGGCTGATCCCTAACGGTCTGTTAAACTCTTTACAAAACAGCAAGTAGCAGAACCACTCAAAAGCATTTTGTGGATTCTCATTAAACTTCGCCTTAAATATGTTCCAGTTCGGTTTTATCATAATGTAACGGCTAGATCACAGCAAACTAAACTCACATAGGACTTCTACCATTCACAGTTATACTCCCCACCACTTCCGCTACTACCATGAACTCTTCGTCTTCCGCGTTCGGGATCACTATGGGGCTGTAGGCCGGGTTCAGCGGCTGCAGGATTATTTCTTCGTGCTGCCAGGCGCCGTCGGGGGCGTATTTCTTTTTGCTGGTGTATTTCTTTACGGTGTAGCTGCCGCCGGTGTCGGGGTCGGCTATGGAGCTGTGCTGCACCAGCACCAGCTTGTTCTGGCGGCTGCCGCCCGGGTTGGCGCGGAATACGCAGTAGTCGCCGTCCTGCAATTTGGGCTCCATGCTGCGCCCGGCCACTTGCGCGGCGAACATGTTGTGGTCGGGCTTCAGGCCGGGAGGGCATTTTATCCAGCCAAGCGGCTCTACGGCC
>MHBG01000068.1 GCA_001804785.1 Lentisphaerae bacterium GWF2_45_14 | reverse complement strand
CAAATGCTAATATAACAAGGTAGCGATATGAATTTACCATTTACACAAAATTATAAACAGAGCCTTAATTTAAACCCTTCATATA
Source organism: Lentisphaerae bacterium GWF2_45_14 (assembly GCA_001804785.1). Classification (GTDB taxonomy): domain Bacteria; phylum Verrucomicrobiota; class Lentisphaeria; order Victivallales; family GWF2-45-14; genus GWF2-45-14. The sequence goes on along the minus strand of MHBG01000068.1, from coordinate 20,916 downwards.
CGAACCCTTTGGGGGGCGTATAAGCTTTAGGTCGTTTATCAGTTTTTTTGAATGTTTCATTTGATCTATAGTAGAATAATGTGTTATAATCTACACCGAAGAAAGTTTCGTACCGAATTTTCACCGATTTGCATAAGCATTCAGGAAACAACTTATTAAATATCAGCTCTAAAGCAGCTTCTCTGGCCATATTAACAAGCGCATTTCCCTGTGCTACCGTATAAGTTGTTGTAGTCGTCGGGCCTCCCGGTAATGGATTTGGGTTGTTCTTCAACTTAATAGAAGTACAACCTACTTGCCACACAAAAGATGTCTCAGGATCTTCTAGATACCATTGTATTTTGCTTAAATCGTCCATATCGCTGCTAGCATAATGGTGTCCGAAGGCTATAAATATTTCGCATTTCTTAACATATCTTTTCCATACAGTTCTTGATGGAGTTGGGCCAGGAGTATAGGTAGTGGATTTTGCCGCATTTCCTAATACATCAATATAATTTAATGGACTATTACCAACAAATACATATAGGTTATTGCCGCCTTGTTCTTCGATGGGGTCTCTGGAGAGCCAGCGATTTACATTAGCTGAATAATATCTATAGCCGTAATAGTAAAGGGCTGTCTCTTTGTCGAAGTATTTCGTACTGAATCTATAAGCAAAGTCATCGGCCTTTGTGCCGAAGGCACATATTATCTTGCCGAAGGGGTTGTATTCGTAAGTGGCTACGGTGTTCCCTGAATTATCGAGGTAGCTTGTGATATTGCCATTCCCATCGTAGCAAGGTAGGTAATTATTGACCGCTAATAATCCGCCGACACCGCCTGCTCCTTGAAGTGAGCCGGAAAGGTCTTCGCCCCAAAGGTAGCTGTTGAGCAGGGTGTTGTTAGCATCATATTCGGCTGCAAGGTTCCAGCCGTCGTATGTAAATTTACGTTCAGATGAAAGTACGTTATTTGTATAGACTTTTTTGTTGATGCGTCTGCCCATGTAATCGTAGACAAACTCTAGGCGAGTATCTGGTGTCTCCGCTTTTATCAAACGATTTTCACCATTCCAAGTATATGTAAACCTGCCGTCAGTAAGTAAGTTACCATCATTATCATAGGTAAAGAACTCAGGTGTTTTTGGTACAAAAACATTCAATGTCTGCTTGGCTACTTTGTCTTTAGTCCCATCGAATTTGACTGCATAGATGTCAAAGCTGTCGGTGACAGCGTTAGTACTATTATCAAGAGTAAAGAATGAGTTGAAATAATTACCATACCTTAATGGTTTTGTATATCCGGCGGAGGCTTGTTTTATGGTAACTTTTGCGGACGCATCCGCCGAGCCTGAGATATTTATCCTTGACGGGACGGTTCTTTGTGTGTACTGATTTACATCGTTACTCGTGTATTTGAATACATTGCCGTTGCGGTTCTCTGTCTTCAAATTACCGATATCGTCGTAGTCGTAGCCAAAAGACTGTCCGACGACTTCAATACCGGATGCGGTATATTTCTTATCTGTCAAAACTGTTTGCATTCACAAATAACCTTCGCATTATCAATAACTAAACTGGCGGACTGAGTCCCAGCGAAGCTACCATCCGCCAGTTGAATTTGAATAATCGTAATCCCCGTCTCATACATCCGAAATCCCATAATTTCACCCCCTCAATCTCTAGCCTCATTCTGCAACATTCTTTTTGTTTATGTTATGTTTTCTACACGATACTCGTACTCCCAATATCATAGAAACACCCCAAACAATAATTCCAATCCAGAATATCCAATTTATTATAATAGAAATAGAACTACTGTTCCGAACAGGAGGAGGTAAGATTTCTAAATACGGGATGAGTGGACAAATCATCCAATAGATAAGAAAAATGAAAAAAATAATATTTAGTATAATAACAGAAAGGCTATTAACTGTAAAATTCATGCGTTTGCTCTCATTATCGACAGAACTGCACAAGAATTTAGAATTTGAAACCGCAAATAATATACTAGGAATTAGAAATATTTGTAAAAAAAAGCTATACTTGGGAAATAAATCATTGGAAGGCAATTCAAGAATAAACTTAGTTATTCTAGGAACAACAGGCAACTTTTCTTCAGAAATAACTATTGACATTACCTTAAATCGTATAGTATCGAGAAAAGAACCGAGTGTAAAACTTGTAATAAATAGTAAAGCTAGATAATAGAAGCTAATAAGCCTCTTATTGGGGAATCCAATCATAATAGTTTTTCCTTCCACCAGATAGTCTTTTAAGTTTTTTTGTATCACAATCATATTCTACTACAACATCTTCGTCCGGTGGTTGAGAAAGAATCTGATACCATTTGAGTTTTGGTATTGTATCTGTAACAATTATTTTTATCTTTTTGCAACATTTTTTACAGAACTCTTTTGCCTTTTCTTCTGCGCCTTGCATCAATCTTTGCCTTTCTGCGATCTTACTATCACTGCCGGAAACTCGTGACTCAGTATCCATTGGTGCTCCAGGGATTCTATTTTCTTGGGGAATTTTCTCATTCGTAGTTTTAGGACTACAACCAGTAAAACCTGCAGCTGAACATTTTTTTGGGAAATTAAATTCATGAGGAATCGTATCAGAACCATGTCCATCTAAAATCACAATTTCACATTTGTCTACATCAACTGTAACAATTTCATTTTTAGCGACAGACTTTTTAAACAAACCGAGATAGTCAAAATAATTGATGCTATCATTATCCACAAATACGTATAGAGCATTACCGCCTTGTTCATTGATGGGGTCTCTGGACAGCCAGCGCCCGTTTTTGAGGATTCGGAGCTGATAGATCGTAGCATCAAGAATTGGATCGTAGGGTTTTGTGCTGAATGAGGCCGCTTCCGCAAGATTCAATGAGTCTATTTTTATCGAGAATGTGCCATCGGGTCTATATTCGAATTCGGCTTTTGTTGTCCCATCTGCGGCATCGATATAATTCATGACATTTCCGTTACCGTCATAAATGGTTAAATAGTTATTTACAGCCAGCAGTCCGCCGACACCACCTGCACCCTGTAAAGAACCTGAAATATCTTCTCCCCATAAATAACTGTTCAGCAGGGTATTAGAACCATCAAACTCCGCGACTAAGTTCCATCCATCGTAGGTAAACTTCGTCTCAGAACTGAGCACATTATTTACATAGATTTTCTTGTTAATTCTGCGTCCCATGTAGTCATAGATGAACTCGATTCTTGTGTCGGCTGTTTCTACTTTTATGAGCCTGTTTTCACCATTCCACGTATAGGTAAACTTGCCATCAGTCAACAAGTTACCATCATTATCGTATGTATAGGAATTGGAATTCACCACGAAGGAACGAAGAGGCACGAAGGAAGAAATTTTTTCATTATTTGTTGCGACACATACCATAATCATCCTGTATTACGTAAAAACTGGCGGACTGAGCCCCAGCGAAGCTACCATCCGCCAGTTATTTCTTTTTATCTTCAATATTTTGTAAATTGATGTCTTTAGATTTTTTGCTTGAAAAAAACAATAAAATTGATGCAATAAATAAGCTAGTTGCAGAAAAAAATCCTAAAAATCCTATACGCTTATAGTATTCAGCAAGATTTTTTCTAAGGTAACTACATTCTTCTTTGATATAGGCAAATTCTTGAGGATTTATGATATTATTTTGCGATTCATAATTATTGATTCTCATTCTGAGGCAATTAACATCAGATAATGGATATAGAGAAGATACCTTAAACAAATTTAGTATTATAACAATACTGAAAATTAAAAAAAGAAATGAAAATATTTTCAAAATATCTGTTCTCATTGTGATTCCTTTTGTTAATAATAAGGCGTAATTGGAAGTAAATTTTTAGATGGCTCTGGTGTCGATTGATAGCCACTTCTCCAAGGTTTAATAGAATATCTAAAACGAGAATGTTCATCGCTCAATTGCGGATGTGAATTCCCTGGATGAAAACCATCCATTTCAGTCCAGGGTAATCCGACTTTCATAATAGTATCATGGACAAACGTATTACTATTATTCCCCAATGTTTCATATATTGATTGTGGCCATTTTTCGAAAGTTGCACTTCCATACTCTTCTGCCCATTTATAATTTTTTGCAATACTTTCAATTCTTTTCCACATTTTATTTACGCGAGACTTATTGCCATCAAAAATTGGCATAATATCTTCCCCGTCATCTTGAAACATTATAAATGATATGGAAACATTCCAAACTTCCCAAGCATTAATTCTAAAACCACCTCCAGCTTGAATACTGGTAGCTCTCCAAGCCTTATAGCCATCAACTGGCATCAATTCAACAGAAGCGAGTTTTTTGGCTTTTTCCCTGCATTTCTTTTTTATTTCTTCTTCGGAAAATCCATCCGAATGGCCTAATGGGTCAAAAGGACATTCAGATTCCCAATACTGAATAGAGTAATGATACCAAATGCCAACCCAATTCATAATTTCAAGAGTTCTATCGGCAACAGCTATAAAGTCAAGCCCTAATGCATCAATGCCATTGGGAGAACTATTGTTTACGAAGGCGTATAGGTTTTTGCCGCCTTGTTCTTCGATGGGGTCTCTGGATAGCCAGCGGGCTATTTCAGGTTTGTAATCACGGTAGAGGTAATAGAAAGTCTCTGTTTCTTTGTCGTAATACTTTGTCGAGAATAGCATTTTAAATGAATTGGCGAAAGTTCCGCTTTTACTGATTATCCCGCCAAAAGGATTATACTGGTATTCGGCACAGACTGTTCCATCCATGGCATTTATATAACTCATTACGTTGCCGTTTCCATCGTAGCAAGGCAGGTAATTATTGACAGCCAGAAGTCCTCCTACGCCACCAGCCCCATCAAGGGAACCTGACACGTCTTCTCCCCACAAGTAGCTGTTGAGTAAATTATTGGAAGCATCGTATTCGGCAACGATATTATATCTGTCATAGACAAACTTGATCTCACTATCGAGAACCCATGCTGAACCGTTCCATGAATAGACCTTTTTATTTATTCTGCGTCCTTGATAGTCATAGATAAAATCTATTTTCTGCTTACCTGTTTCGACAGCAGACACAAGACGATTCTCCCCATTCCATGTATATGTAAAGCGTCCATCAGACAATAAATTTCCGTCATTGTCGTAGGTAAAAAGTTCCGGGGTCTTTGGCACAAATATATCCAAGCTTTGCTTGGCTACTATGTCTTTTGTACCATCGAATTTTACTGCGTATACATCAAAGGTATCACTTACAGAAGTCGTTGAATTATCAAGAGTAAAGAATGAGTTGAAATAGTTGCCGTATCTCTGCGGGCGGGTGTAAGTGCCTGAACCTTGCTTGATTGTAACTTTAGCTGAAGCATCCGCACTGCCTGATATATTCACTCTGCCGGGTACTGTGCGCTGTGTATACTGATTAACATTATTAGCAGTGTACTTGAAGATATTACCGTTACGGTTTTCCGACTTCAAGTTGCCGATATTGTCGTAGTTATAGCCGAAGGATTGTCCCCAGATCGCAACGCCATTAGCGGTGAATTTCTGGCCTTTGGTAATTTGCCCAAGATTGTCATATTCGTATATCCAATAACTGCCGTCCGAGAGCGTATTTTTAGTACGTTTGTCGGAGTTATCGTAGGTGTAATTATATGATATGCCGTTACTTGTGATATTTGTGAGTCTGTCAAGAATGTCGTAAGTACGACTAGCTGTTAGGATGTCGCTTGTGCCGTTATTGATGGTAGTATTAGCCAATAAATTACTGCCGGAAACACGGGAATATGTCGCGGTGCGCGTGCCGTCGCTGACGGTAGCCAGTCTCGACATTCCATCGTAAGTGTAATTTGTGGATGCTCCCCCGGTCACAGACATTGAAGACCTCCGTCCTAGTGCATCATAAGTATAGCCCACAGTCCCTTCACTTGCAAGCGAACCGTCGACGTTGTAGGTCAAGGTGTGCGAACCGGCGGCATCAGTTATACTGACGGGACGCCCCATGCGGTCACGGGTGTAGCTTACGGATGGCGTTGAATTGGAGTAAGTTACGCCGGACAGTGCGCCCGCGTTGTCATAGCCGTAAGTCGTCGTGATGCCGCGTGCCCAGACACGTGTCGCAAGCGAGCCGTCGTAGTTGTAGGTATAGGAAACAGACTTGCCGTCATCGTAAAGTTTTGAAGACAGGAAGCCTCGCTGGGGGGGGGGAGCGTAAACGAAAACTGTTTGTATATTAAAATCGTCTAAAAAACTAATATTCACGCAGGAACTCGTTTACAATGCATTATAATACAATCTTTCAGCAGTTATTCAATTTTTAGCCCCGACATCGTTTTGAAAAAGCCGTGGAGGATTCCTGAGAAGACCGCTACTGCAAGCACTTCACCGCCCGGAACATCCAAAGTTTTTCCCTGATTTCCTGTTCTGATTTTTTACCGGACAGTAGTGGGGTAATGTTATATCTACAAATCTAAGTTATCTCAATCGGGAGCCTGCTTTTCTAAAATGATTTTAGTTCTTCGGTATTGCCTCCAATCTAAAGGGTGCTAGTTTAATCTATATCTTATTCGGAGCTGTGTCTTATGATGGATGAGAATCTTTTTACTGACGGTTCAAAATGGTGCTGGCATCCGGATGTCCGCAGCGGAACGGCCTGTTTTATTATTTTCAGGCATGAGTTCCGTGCCGAAGAGGCCGAGCTGAAACTGAAAATCAATGTTTCCGCGGACAACCGTTATAACCTTTATCTGGACGGTATTCTTCTCGGACGCGGCCCCTGCCGCGGTGATCTCTCGCACTATAATTATGAAACTTACGTACTCGATATTCCTGAGGGCAGGCACGTTCTTTCTGCAGAAGTCGTGGTGTATTATCATGGTCCCTGTGATGACGCCGGTCCGATAAGCGAAGTTCATGCGGGGGGTGGCTTCATTGTCGCGGGCGGAGTCTTCAAGGAAGAGGTCAAGCTTATTCCGCTGGATACTTCAGGGAACTGGAAGTGCTCCATTGACCATTCAAGGAGCCTTGTCAGAAGAAGTGATTGTCCGGTAAAAGGATTTATGGCGATAGCCCAGATGGAAAAGGTTGATTTTGCGTTTGCTCTCTGTTCTGGATGGAAGCAGTGCGACTACGACGATTCAGGCTGGACGATTCCTGAGTCAATAGAGTCTGCAATATTTTCGGGGAGACTTGAGAACACAAGTTCCCGCTGGTGGCTTACCCCGAGAACAATTCCGATGCTCGAGGAAAGTGCCGTTGAGATAAAGGGACTCATAGGATGGGATCCTTCACTGCTCGAAGATGGGAAATTGAAAGGCCTCAGTGTTTCGGTTGGCTGTGAGCTTTCATTTATAATGGACATGGGAGAGCTTTGTACCGGGTTTCCTCTTTTCAGCTTTGTCTCATCGGGCGGTGCTGAGCTTGTAATAAGTTATTCGGAATCGCTTTTCGTTGATGGGGAAAAGCAAGTGAGAGATGATAAGTCAGGCACTGTTTTCGGCTATTCCGATTATCTTTCTCTTGATTCCGGCAGCAGCCACTTTGAACCTTTCTGGTTTCGCACATTCAGATTTATAGGCATATCGATAAAGAATGTAACGGCTCCTTTTGAGATAAAGGAAATTTCCGTAAGGTCATTCATGTACCCGTTTGAACTTAAAGCATCTTTCAGTGCCATGGAAGACGTGGATTTTGTTCCGAAAATATGGGAGACCGCCTGGCGTACGTCCCGGCTCTGCGCCCATGAGCATTATGAAGACTGTCCTTATTATGAGCAGCTTCAGTATGCGGGAGATACAAGGATACAGGCGTTGATTTCCTATGCACTTACCGGTGACGGACGCTTGGGATTGCAGGCTGTCAGGCAGTTTGACTGGTCCATGCTGCCGGAAGGAATCACGCAGTCTCGCTACCCCTCCTCATGGGTGCAGGTCATTCCGCAGTTCAGCCTTTTCTGGATAATGATGATAGATGACTACTACTGGTATTCGGGCGACAAGCAGCTAGTTCTTTCCCTCATGCCGGGAATCAAGTCCGTGATGGAATGGTTTGGGAAAAACAGGTCGGGCAGCGGATTAATCTCAGGTCTTAACTACTGGAACTTCATCGACTGGGTGGATGAATGGCGAAATGGTTCCCCCGGCAGAAATCCGGAGGATGTCCTCACCATAAATTCCCTTTTATATGCTGAGGCGTGCCGCCGGGCAGCCTTCCTTTGCGAAGAGTGCGCATTGCCCTCCGATGAATACAAGAGCAACTATAAGGACGTGATTTGCGCCGTTGATAAATACTGCTTTGACGAGGACTTGTGTCTCTATGTTGATATCCCGGGAAATAAGGGTGCAAGCCAGCATACGAATGCGTGGGCCATAATTTCCGGTGCTGCGGGTTCTCTAAAAACCGAAAGCATCGTCAAAGGGCTTGCTGAGAATCCTCAACTTCAGCAGGCATCCCTTTATTTTTCATTCTATCTTTTCAGGGCGTGGGAACTTTCCGACAACTATCGGTTCTTCTGGAAACAACTCGAAAAATGGAAGTCGATCTTTAAGTGGAATTTTACTACGTTTCCGGAAATCCCGTCTCCCGAAACGAGGAGCGACTGTCATGGCTGGAGCGCATCTCCCCTCTATGAATTTGTCTCGCGTGTTCTGGGGATAAGGCCGCTTAGTCCGGGCTTCAAGGATATTCTTGTCAAACCCATGCCTGGCGGAATACGCAAGGCATCAGGCAAAGCTCCCGCCGGAAACAATATGGCCGGGGTTTCATGGATTACGACCGAGTGCGGAGAGATGGAAATAAAACTTGATTTTCAGCATCCTGCCGACGTTAAGCTTGTTTGGCCCGACGGCTTCGAGGAATTCCACAAGGAGCTGAAGTCCGGCATTTTCTCACGGGAACTGCTCTGCCAGCCCTGAGTGATATGATAGTCAAAAAAACACTGGATTTTTAGATGATATTTTGACTATCACATTTTACTGTATTACTCAGAAACGCCTTTTGAATTCGCTTTTACTTTTTTCTCTTTCTTCGTCTTCTCTTTTTTTGATTGAGTCGGCGCTTATCGGACGCAGGATCATGCCTTCTTTGAGAGTCTCTGTTTTCAAAGTCCCGACAGGTTCAGCTTTTGCAAATTTCGGAAAGACCCTGGTAATTTTTACTTCACCGACAATTTCTTCATCGGAGCCAAACGATTCTCCGCTTTCCGGATCTTTCATTTCTTCTCCCCGCATGAAAACTTCAAAAAGCATTCCTGTTTTTGCTCTTTCTTCTGTAACGTTTATTGTTACGTCGCGTTGTCCTAACTTTATAATCATCAATGGATAAGCAAGTTCCATTAGTTTGTCGGTTACTTGCTTTGCGGCCTCCTCTACGGTTTCCTGTATTAGAACGTCGCCGAGGTTGCTCATGATTTTCGAACCAGCACTTTCCAATTCAGATTTTAACCGTGTTACCTTGACAGTTTTACTGGCTATTACCTCCGCGCTTTCGACGTCTGAAAAGCGCAAGTTTAATTCAATCATTGCAGTTAGTTGAGACCCGCTGATCCCGTCATGCTGAATCTCTTTTCTTGATACGCCTATGGTCATGACTGTTCCATAAATGGTAAATCCGGCGGACTTTATTTTTCCTTTTGCCGGAGCCTTTTCCGGATCAGAAAGTCCCATGTCTGATTTTTCTTGTTCTTTCAATACTTCTTTCAATCTGGCATTGTCGACAACTCTGAATTTCCTGGTATTCACAATGCTGTTGGTAATTCTGTCAATCAGGCTTTCAAAGTATTTCGCATCTCCTGTTGACTTGTTTTTGAATGTTCCTATACTGACTATCATTTTTTCCTGTTCGGCCAAGCACTTGCCGCCCACAGTAAAAAATATTGCAAGCATCATGATTGTAAGTCTTTTATTCATAATAATTTCTCCTATGTTATATATTTAACGGTCAAACTGACTCATGTCTGTCGGAAGAAGGCCTCCGCTGTGAATGTACCAGAATGCTCCGTCTCTGATTAGCTTTGTTTTTATATTGCGTGTTCCTGCTGTCTTTTTCATAAAACGGATGATGACAGACCATTCCGATTCGCCATCGTTGTTGGCAATTTTGCTTATGGAATCGTATCCTTTTACGCCGCCCGTTACCGACTTGGACTCATTGAGCAGCCGTGTGAATTCGGGAAAAGACATTTCCTCTCTGAATCTTTCTGAAATAAGATGATACATAAGCTCATAGTCGCCTTTGTACCATGCTTCGAAATAGGCATCAAGGAGTCCCTTTTCTGTTTTGTATGCAGGAAACACACGTTCTTCCGTATCGGCCTCTTGATGCTTTTTATCGCGTATTTTTATTATGACATCAAGATCATCTGAAAAAGATGTCATTGAAAAAATGGAAATAAATGCACTGAAAGCCGTAATTTTGAGTAGATTCATTTCTGGCCTCTTTACTCTACTTTTTCACCCAGTTTTTCAAGGAAAGATTTCGACTGGTCTTTTCTGACTCTGGCAAAATTATTTTCCCTGACCCCGGCTTTTTCAAAGTTGTCAACTTCCACCCATGCGGTATCTTCGGCTATTTCGATTACTTTCCCGTAGCCAAACGGGATAGCCATCTTTTTACCGTCTTTGATTTTAATTTCAAAAAATTCTATCTTCATTTCTTTCATCAGTCCGAAGTCTTTTCCGAGATTCAGGAGCGCGACCTGTCCGCTTCCTTTTGTCTGCTGTACAATTGCCGGAGGCGCATATTCAACTGCAAACTGTGTTACGAAATCTTTTACGGCATTTTCAACGGCCTGGTTCAATAGTCCTATATTGCCTGACGGCGCACTGTCTTGAGATTGCCCTATGATTGTTTTCGTGAATTCTTTCTGGTTTTCTATGGTGTCGACAAGCGTTACTTTGATTTTTATGTAAGCTCTGAAATTAGGTTTATCGGAGCCGAGGACATTGAAGCTCTCGAAATTATAACTGTTGATTTTGTATATAAGAAGATAGTTGACGTTTTTGATTTTCAATTCAGGGGGTTCGTTCCCGCTTAGGCTTGCGAGCTCCTTGTCTGCCAGAATCGCCCCCAGTTCCGACCTCGACACAACCTGGAAATCCGATAGATTTGAGAATGCGGTTTCCAGTCCGTCTCCGAAATTAGCTGTAAGTGTTTTCAGATTTTTATCCGAACTTTCGGCTGCTTGAGGGATTATTGCCAACTTTATGGCTTTGCTGTTTTCTCCCCGTTTATATTCCTTTGCGTAAGGATTGCTGTAAATTTCACGATCTCGGTCTGTTATTGGCAGCTCGGCAATATTTGTCCTGCAGCCCCCGAAAAATAGCATTCCCGTACACATTGCTGTCGCAAGCGGCAGGCCGATCCTTTCAAATCTCATTCCCATTTTTCCTCCTTTTGGTTTTGTGGGAATGGAATGACTCTATTAAATATAAAAAGAGCGCATTCCAATTATTGCAGCTTATAACAAGGTACTAGCAACCCCAAAAAGACTGCAAAAAGGAATGCGCCCTATATAATATAGGACGTCATTCCCATTGCCCGATTCTTTTTGTCAAAAGTGCTAGTTTTGTTATAAGAGCGGACACATGGTCACGTCAAAAAATATTTGTGATGTTCAGATCCTGTCTATTGAACTTAAACCTCCAGTGTTTAACTCTAAATTAATCTGGCAAGCTGAAAAATCCAGTAAGATTATTATTTTAAAACGCTATTTCTGGAAAATCATGATTCCTGAGCCTTGAAGGCTTTGAGGAGCTCGGCGCTGTCAGAAAAATCGAAGAGCTTTCCCTTGACCTCCTGATAGCTTTCATGACCTTTTCCAGCAACGAGGACTACGTCATTCTTCTGCGCCATTTTTACGGCTTTTTTTATCGCTTCTGCGCGGTCTGCAATCACTTCAAATGAAGTTTCCGGCGGAATGCCCTTTATGATATCGTTCAATATTGAGGACGGATCCTCGTTCCTTGGATTATCACTGGTCACGATGAGATGGTCTGAGTAGTTGGCGGCGGCAAGCCCCATTCTCGGCCGCTTCGTTTTGTCCCGGTCCCCGCCACATCCGAAGACGGTGATTATTTTTCGGGGATTGAGCGCTCTCATTGCGCTCAAAACATTGTGGAGCGCGTCATCTGTATGGGCGTAGTCAACGAAAAAAAAGGCACCGGAGGGCGACTCGTATCTTTCCAGTCTGCCAGGGACATGATGCTCGGCTTCAAGGACATCCACTGCCTTCTGTTCCGGAACTCCCATCGCAATCGCGGCGAGGAAGGCGGATGCGAGATTATACATGTTGTGAATGCCGATAAGGTTACTTCTGAAGTGTATGGTTTTTTCTCTGAAAAGGAATTCGCAGTCCGAACCTGCCGCCGATGCGGAGCGGAGAAATATGCGGCAATCGGCTGAAGACGAAGTGCCCAGGCTGATAACTTTTTCAGGCGGAAGTAATTGAACGATCTTCTGACTGTAAGGGTCATCGATATTTATGACGGCCTTTCCATTGTCATGCAGGAATTCCGTGAAGAGCCTTTTTTTCGCGTTGAAATAATTTTCCATATCCCTATGGTAATCAAGGTGGTCGCCGGTGAGGTTCGTAAAGACGGCCGCTTTGAAACGCGCCGATGCCGTCCTCGTCTGGTCAAGTCCGTGGCTCGACACTTCCATAACCACCTTTTGGCAGGAATTTTTTCTCATGCCGTCGAAGAGTTTCTGAAGCTCCCAGGCTTCGGGCGTCGTTCGCGAGCCTTCGATATAACTTTCTCCCGTGGAATATGCCACAGTTGATATGAATCCGCATTTGAATAAGCTTTTTTCGAGCATCGACTTCAGGATATACGCGGTTGTCGTTTTGCCGTTGGTGCCGGTTATTCCGGCAAGCTCAAAGCTCCGTGCCGGGAAATTGAAAAAGCATTCGGAGGCGAATGCGTAGGCGGTATAGGAATCATTTACTCGGAGGTAACTTATGCAGGGACTGTATTTTTCGAGCGGCTTTGAATGAATGACCGCGACAGCGCCGCGCGTGAGGGCGTTGCCTATAAAATTGTGTCCATCGGACGAGGCGCCCTTTATGGCGATAAATAAAAAGCCCGGTTCGGCTTTCCGTGAGTCATTGGTAACGCCCGATATTTTCTGAGACAGGTGAAGACTTGAGCCTTCAAGCACTAACGGTTTGAGGCAGTCGAGATATTCCTGAAGCGTTTTCATTCCGATGGCTCTATTTTCTCCAGTTTCATTCCACGTGAGCCCTTCAGAAAAACAGTGCATCCGCGGCAGGCAAGGAGCCTGACGCTTTCAGCGGCCTTGTCGGAAGACTCAAACGTAAGTATTTCCTCGCCAGCTTTGAACGATCTGTCGGCACATGCCGCTATCATTTTTGGCCCTATGGCTACTACTTTTGCGTCCTTGAACTTTTCGGCGGCAAAGCGAAGCACTTTCTGATGGGACTCCATAGTGGTCTCGCCGAGTTCGAGCATGTCACCGAGCACTATAACAAGATGCGAGGGATTGCTGAATTCTGAAAGCCATGTCAATGCGGAGATTACGCTGTCCGGATTGGCATTATAGGCATCGTTTATCCATGTCGTGTCATTTCGTACGGTTGTTTTCATCCTCATTCCCGGGAGGACGCAGTTTTCGAGTCCGGATGCGATGGTTTTCAGGTCTATGCCGACTGCGAGTCCGGCGCACGCGGCGGCGCCTGCGTTCACTGTCTGATGGCGGCCCGAGAGTTTCCAGTTGACGATTACAGTTTCTTTGCTTTCCTTCGAGAAGAGTTCGAAGGAGCTGCCGCTGATATTTCCGCCGAGATATTTGACTTGAATTTCGGAATTTTTTCCACAACCGAAGCGCATAACATTGAATTTTGAAGCGGCCTTTTCGATAACTTTAAGGCTCGGTGTATCATCGGGTATGATGGCTGTTCCGGCCGCGTTCATATGCGAAAATATGGCGGCTTTTTCCTGAGCCACGCCCTTCAGGTCGCCGAAGAACTCAAGATGACTGTGCCCGACCATTGTTATTACAGAAATATCGGGTTCGGCTATTTTACTCAAAACCTCTATTTCTCCAGGGTGATTTGTTCCCATCTCGAGCACGCATATTTTATGTTTCTCATTGAGGTTCAGGATATTTTGGGGGACGCCCACGTGGTTGTTCGTATTGCCTGCGGTTGCATAGACGGCTGATTCGCCGAATGCCGCGGAGTAAATTGACCGGATCATTTCCTTGGTGCTGGTTTTTCCGCAACTTCCGGTGAGAGCGGTGACGGTGAGGCCGCCAAGTCTGCGCCTGTGAAAAAGCGCAAGCGACTGAAGTGCCTTCGTCGTATCTTCGACAACGAAAACGGGGACTTTGACTTGTGATGAGAGGGCGTCAGCACTGTTTACGCACAAGGCGGCGGCACCTTTTTCAATGGCAGCGGAACAGAAGGCGTGTCCGTCAAAATTTTCTCCTTTGATTGCTATGAAAAGCGAATCGGCGCAGTCCTCCCTGGTGTCTGTAACGACTGAACTTATGTGCCCATCGAGTCCGTTTTTCGGCGCATTGAGCAGTTGCGCAGTCATGGCCCGTTTAATCTCGTCGAATGTGAAAATGCATTTCATAATTAGAAATAAGAGTCCTTACTTTTTTATAGATGAGCGAGAAGCTCTCTGAAATATTCGATAGTTTTTTCGAGTCCTTCCTTCAGCTGTACGCTGGGCTTCCAGTCAAGAATTTCAATAGCTTTAGAGATGTTGGGTTTTCTTTGAACCGGGTCGTCTTGGGGCAGGGGGTGGTAGACTATTTTTGATTTTGAGCCGGTGAGTTCGACAATCATTTCGGCAAGCTGTTTTACGGAGAACTCCCCGGGATTGCCGAGATTTATTGGGCCGGTTACCCCGGGCGGGGTGTCCATCATTTTTACAAGGCCCTCGATGAGGTCGTCGATAAAGCAGAAGCTTCTTGTCTGTGACCCGTTTCCATAAATGGTTATATCCTCATTTTTCAACGCCTGCACAATGAAATTGCTGACGACCCTGCCGTCGTCCGGCTGCATTCTCGGGCCGTAGGTATTGAATATTCTTACTACTTTTATATTGATGCCGAGCTGACGATGGTAGTCGAAGAAAAGTGTCTCAGCACATCTTTTGCCTTCGTCGTAACAGCTTCTGGGGCCTATGGGATTGACATTGCCCCAGTATTCTTCGGTTTGAGGATGAACTTTGGGATCGCCGTAGACTTCTGAGGTCGATGACTGGAGTATGGGTATTTTGAGACGCTTGGCCATGCCGAGCATATTTATCGCGCCAATCACGCTGGTTTTTGCAGTCTGAATGGGATCTCGCTGGTAGTGGATGGGGGAGGCCGGACAGGCAAGATTGTAAATAGCGTCGGCCTCTAGGTAGAGCGGCCAGGTTATATCGTGCCTGATGAGTTCGAATCCGGGACTTGAGATGAGGTGGCGGATATTATTTTTAGAGCCGGTATAGAAATTATCCACACATATTACGTCGTGTCCGTCGTTGAGCAGTTTTTCGCAGAGATGCGAACCTATGAAGCCGCCGCCGCCGGTGACGAGTACCGTTGATTTGCGTAACAACATTTCAGGCCTCCTGATTTAAGTTATTGGCCGTCAATCCAGTTTAAGTATCGCGATGACTTTGTCCTTCTGGAACACGACCCTGACGGAATCAAGCCTTTCATTCCAGAATATCCATGTATCGTCAAGGATGGATGGTGTCCTGTGGGGAACAGGGTAGCCGAATGCGAGCAGGACTTCTCTTCTCGTCATACCCTCTTCGACGATTCCCCTTTTAATTCTTTCGAGGTTGGTTTTGCTTATCCCCTCGGAAAGTTCACTGACATTTTTAATGGAGAAGGCCCTCGTTATATAGTCCTCGATGGGGATGAGCATCCATGTCTGATCATATTCGATACGGAATTCTTCGTTGGTTTCCTTGACCTTGAAAACAATTTTGCCGGTGTTCGGAAAAAATAAGGGGGCTTTCGTTACGCCGATAAACTCAATTTCCGTTCCGAATGGGATTATCTTTCCCTTGTGGTAATTAACGGCGGGGATATCGGCAGGGTTTTCATACCATATATTATATGCGGTATATACCTTTGCCCCCTGCGGCATCTGAAGCGCGACGGAGGGATATATGGTTTCAGCGCATCCGCTTAGTAAAGCGCAGAGCGGAAGGATCAAGAGAAAAACTGATAAATTACGAAACATTTATATTGTCCTTTCATTGAATATTGACTCTGAAATATGCACTGCCGCGACAATAAAGACAAGCGGCGTTTCCGCTCAGCGTCTTTTATTTATCATGAAAAATACTCCGCGTTCGCGGCGCTCCTGGGAAACGGCTTCCGTTCTTTCGAGCCTGGCGAGTGATTCCGCGGCGGCGGCCTGATCGATCCCCAGAGAAAAGGATATGTCCTCTATAGTGGAAGGTCTTCCGCCAAGAAGAACCTTCAATGCCTCATCAATCTCTGCGGGCTGGCGGAGTGAGGAGCCGCGTGTTTTATATTTGAATTTTCCTACGGTCTCAACCGGGGCAAATTTTTCGATGGGACCTATGAATTTTCTTATAATGTCCTCGGGCGCTGCCTTTATCCAGTCGACCCAGCCAGGGCGGTCAAGCGTATTGAGCTGTACCTTGTCGGGTGATATGCGTCTTACCGCGTCGGCGAAGGCGGCTATCGATTCATCGGAATCGTTTACGCCGGGAACAATGAATATCTCCAGCCAGAACTGACATTTTACGCGGCTTCTGAATTTTACATATCCTTTGATAAGGTCTTCCACGGTAATGCCGGGGCAGGGGATGTTAATGGTTTCGAGTTCGGAAGCGCTGACGGCGTCAAATGACGGGATTACAAGGTCAATCCCCTTGAGTTCCTTGATTACTTCGTCGTTCCCCAGCAAAGTACCGTTGGTGAGAAGGCATAGCTTGTATTGAGGATAACCCTTTTTAATATGCCTTATAATCTTTCCGATTCCGGAGCTCAGTGTCGGCTCGCCCCCTCCCGAAAAAGTTATGTAGTCAAGTTCCGGTCCAGAGGAAAGCCGTTCGTCGAGCTGCTCTGTGACTTCAGATACAGGGACGTATTCGCGCCTTTCCATTGTAAACGCGTTTGTCTTGCCGCATTCGCAGTAAACACAGTTCATCGAGCAGGTTTTGTGTGGAACAATTTCAACTCCGAGCGATATGCCGAGTCTTCGTGAAGGCACCGGACCGAATATATGTTTTTTTACAGATTCCATATTTTATATGCCAATCGGGGGTTTTAAACGTGAAAGCTTTCTGCTATAATACATTCACTGTTTAAAAAAACAAAAATTATTGGGAATAGGAGATGATTTTTTTATGATGGGCTGGTGGCAGATTTATCTAATAGTCGTATTTATGGCCCTCGCCCTCGGGCTTGCGCTTACTCCGCTTTTTCAGAAACTCGCCGAAAAACTCAAGTTTTACGATAAGCCTCTGGAACAGGCCCATAAAAGTCACCAGAAGGTAACTCCGCTTCTCGGCGGCCTGGCGATATTTATTGCATGGCTGGTTACGATAAGCCTCGGAATTTGTGCGGCTCGTCTTATCGATCATACGCACTTTTCAAATATCGTAACGTCAAATCTGCCGGGTATGTCCGCTGTTTCGTGGAAACTTTTCTTTATCTGCCTCGGCGCTCTTGTCGCCGTATTGGTAGGCCTTTACGATGATTGCTTCAGTATGAGCGCTAAGGCAAAGCTCCTGGGACAGATAGCGGCGGCGGCGATTGCCGTGACTTGGGGCGGGGTGAGAATAACTGTCTTCTTCAATGATCCTGTCATTACGTGGATGATATCAGTGTTCTGGTATCTCCTGCTATTCAACGCGATAAATTTCTTTGACAATATGGACGGGCTTGCGGCCGGGACTGCCGCGATAGCCTTGAGCTTTTTCACTATTGCAGCAGCCCTCAGTCAGCAGTATTTTGTCGCTGCTATTGGAGCCGCTGCGGCAGGCGCCGTGGTCGGATTCTGGTTCTACAATCATTCGCCCGCATCGATATTCATGGGAGACAGCGGAAGTCATTTTCTTGGTTACATCCTTGCCACCGTCAGCGCGGGCGCTACTTTCTACAATCCTGAAATGGCGCTGACCCGTTTTCCTGTCCTCATTCCGCTTTTCGTTCTGGCTATTCCGCTTTTCGACACCGCTGCCGTTGTCGTGATAAGGCTCTATAACCATAAGCCGATATATGTGGGCGACAATAATCACATATCGCACCGTTTTCTTCACATGGGAATGACCCGCAGGGAGTCGGTTTTCCTTGTTCATCTTCTGGAGATTATGATAGGGCTCAGCGTCCTGCCGTTGATGTGGGGGGACGAAAAGACCACCGCCGTTTCAATAATTCAGGCATGTGTCATACTGTTGTTCGTGAGTTCAATCCAGTACTACGTTATAATGAGGAAGCAGGTCAGCGACCGGCATTAAATCTGTGTTGCTTTCGCCCTGCTAGAGTGATTCAGAGCTGTGGATACCTGCCGACATGCAGATCTCAAGCACGTCTTCGGATTTGTTGAGCGTGTAGAAGTGTATTCCCGCAACTCCTTCATGCAGAAGGTCGCGTATCTGCTCCGCCGCCCAGTGAATCCCTACTTTTCTCACGTAGTCTTCCTTGTCCCCTGCGCGCTTGAGCCCTTTGAGAAGCCCCGCCGGGAATCTTGATCCCGCCGCGAGATCGGCCATTCTCTGCATATTTTTTACCGATGTAACGGGCATGATGCCTGCGATGATGGGGACTTTTATTCCGGCCAGCTCGCAGCGTTCGCGGAAATCGTAGAAATCGTGGTTGTCGAAAAACAACTGCGTGCAGATGTAGTCCGCGCCCGCGTCGACTTTCGCCTTGAGGTGTTCAATTTCCATGAGCCTGTTCGGGGTGGAAGGGTGTCCTTCGGGGAAGCCCGCTACGCCTACGCCCATATCCGGAAAGTTTTTCTTGATGAATCCGACGAGTTCCCCTGCGTAAATGAAGCCGCCCTCGGTAACTTCGAAATAATTCTTGCCTTGCGGCGGATCGCCTCTCAACGCCATGATGTTGCGGATGCCCGAATCGTGGTATGATTTGAGGACGTTTCTTATATCTTCGGTGGTCGCGCTGACGCATGTCAGGTGTGAGACCACGCATATTCCCAGCTCTTTCTGTATCCTGACGACGAGATCGTGAGTCATTTCGCGTGTCGAGCCGCCCGCGCCGTAAGTGACGCTTACGAAGGACGGTTTAAGCGTTTTAAGTTCGCCGATGATTGAAAAAAGCTTTACCGAGCCTTCCACCGTCTTGGGTGGAAAGAACTCGAAACTCAGTGTCGTCTTTTTCTTATCCAGTATTTCAGTAATTTTCTGCATATTGTCTTTCAGCAATTGTAACGGCTTGAATTGAACCCCTTTTCCCCCAAATTTCAAGTCCGTCTGCGATATTTTTCCTATCTTGAAATATCGCATGGGACAAGGCGCATTCAGCTGAAATCAAGTTTCAGTTTTAGAAATTCTTCGGGGGCGAGGATTGGGATGTCCCGATGCGGGAAGTCTTTGACGTTGCGGGTAATGAGGTAATCAGCGCTAGACCTGATAGCTGAAAAGAACTGGATGCCGTCCTCGAAGTCGCCGAAGTCTGCATCGATTGTGCGGTTGAGTATTTTTTCGTCAAGAGAGACCACGTGAAAAGTATCTAGGAGCGTCCGCATTGCTTTGATTGCCCGGTTTTTTCCGATACGTTTGCGGAGTATGTAATGGGTGTTATTGAAGCTCATTGCCGAGATGAAGCCTTCCGCCTGATCTTTTTCAAAAAGACTGATTATCTCGGCAGAGGCGTCATAGAACGGCCTGCGTTCCGCAAGAACATCAAGAAGCACATTGGTGTCTATAAATATTTTCATTATTTCAGGCCGTATTTTTCGGAAAGGATTTCGGACATGGCTTCTTTTTCGTCGAAGTCGTCCGGCAGACTTATGATTCCTGAAATGGAACGTGTCAACGGCCCTATTTTATTGTGTTTTGCGTTTTCCGGTGTTTCGGCGTGGAGCCATTCGGAGAACATTGCGGAAATACTTGTCCCTCGTGTTTTAGCTCTTTTTCTAGCCAGAACGATATCTTTATCCGGGACGCTCAAGGTCAATTTGGTCATGATTAGATTCCTTTACGTATTTTTGCTATACATATTTTACGTGCAAATCGCCCTTTTGTCAAGTTGTCGCCCCTTAATGATATTTCCTGTTGAATCGAATTATTCATTTTCGTCCTTTTCCAGACTGATTAGTTTGCCATCTCTAACAGCATTTGCTATCCTTACATTTGAAAAATGAAACCTTGTTAATATCCTATGTATATTCTCTTCCTTTTTACTTACAACCATTCCATAGTTTTCATCAAATTTCAAAGAATCAATCTTAAAATCAACAAAATCACGTTCTCCAAGATCTTTTTTCGGATCAATGGGTTTGGTATATACAATGGCCTTTTTTTCCACCCAATATATCTCTAAATACATCGAATATTCATTGAACGGCATAACATAAAAATGATGTAGCCCTTTAGATGCAAAGCGGTCTTTCTGTAGCATCCTGAATAATGATTCCTCTAACTTGGTTATAACGCCATCAGCATTATTGCCAAATTTCGATGCAATTTCTATAAAATTTTCTGGAACCACGAATTCAAAATTATTACATAAAAATATAGGATGATCCGTTCTTGGTCCACCTGCAATATCATAATATCCCTTACCAATATCATCAGAGATTGTAATACTATCGCAAGGTGACGGCATATCCTTAAATTCGACAAAATATCCGCCTTTTAGTTTACAAATTATCGCATATATTTTCTGCCCTAACTTGGGATATATTTTAGCACCATCGGATTCCGGACTGTATTCAAAATTTTCATTAACAAAAGAA